>JBEKNM010000229.1:0-6944 GCA_049522835.1 Mycobacterium sp. | reverse complement strand
TGTCCCGCCGCCCGCGACGTAACCGCGACACAGTACGCAGCAGCGGTGGCGCGCGCCGCGGCCTTGATAGACGGTCTGGACAACAGCGCGTTGGCCGCAGCCGTGCACCAGGTCGCTACGCTCGCCGACCAGCGCCATTACGAGAGCGCCGCGCGACTTCGCGACCGCACCGCCACCGCCATCGAGGCACTGTGGCGCGGCCAGCGCCTGCGTGCGCTGGCCGCGCTGCCCGAGCTGATCGCCGCCGCCCCGGACGGAGCTGGCGGTTACCACCTTGCCGTGATCCGCCACGGCCAACTCGCCGCGGCCGGCACGGCCATGCGTGGGGTGCCGCCGACGCCGGTGGTCGATGCCATTCACGCTGGCGCCCAAGCAATCCTGCCGGTGCCGGCCCCACTCGGCGGCGCGCTGCTCGAGGAGACCGCGCTCATCGCGCGTTGGCTGGCCACCCCGGGAGTGCGCATAGTGCGGGTGGCGGACGACGGATGGGCGTCACCGCTGCGGTCAGCCGGCGCCTGGGTTGGGTGGGCGGCCTCTGCACGCTCCGCCCGCCTGGCCAGCGAACAGGCTTGGCCTGATAGCCCACCTCCTCCTCGGGCCGCTACGCGGCCCGCATCGTCGGCGGGCGTCCGCGGTTGGGATTCAGATCTGCTGGCCGAACCGCACCCATCGCGTGAGCAGCTGTTCGGCCGCACCGGAGTCGATCGCTGCGCCGGCACGCCGCAACCCGTCCTCCCACGCCGGCAGCCATTCAGCGCGGCTGGATAGGCCGGCATGGGCGACGATCGCGCCGGCCGCGTTGAGAACCACGGCGTCCCGGACCGGGCCCTTCGCGCCGGCCAGCACCGAACGCGCCTCCGCTGCATTGGCTTGGGCGTCCCCGCCGATCAACTCGCTGAGGTCGGCGCGTGAAAACCCGAACCCCGCAGGATCAAAAGTCAGCCTGTCCACCGTGCCTGCCTGCACTCGCCAAATCGTGCTCGTGGTGGTGGTGGTCAACTCGTCGAGCCCGTCGTCGCCGTGCACGACCAGCACGCTGGAGCGGCGCGCAGCGAACACCCCCGCCATCACCTCGGCGAGGTTGGCGAATGCGCAGCCAATCAATCCGGCCCGCGGCCGGGCCGGATTGGTCAGCGGCCCAAGCAGATTGAACACCGTCGGCACCCCGATCTCGCGGCGCACAGCCGATGCGTGCTGGTAGGACGGATGGAACAGCGGCGCGAAGCAGAACCCGATCCCGACGTCGGCCAGGCTGCGCGCGACCTGTTCGGGTCCCAGGTCGATGCGCACCCCGAGCGCCTCAAGCATGTCTGCGCCGCCCGACAGCGAGGACGCTGCCCGGTTGCCATGTTTGACCACTGACACGCCCGCGGCCGCCACCACGATCGCGGCCATAGTGGACAAGTTCACGGTGTTGAGGCCATCGCCACCCGTGCCGACGATGTCGACGGTATCGTCGCGGATCGCGTCGGCAGGCATCTGGCGGGCGTGGCTCAGCATCGCGTCGGCCAGCTCGCTCAGTTCAGCGGCGGTGGGAACTTTCATCTTCATCGCCACCCCGAAAGCAGCGATCTGGGACGGCCTCGCGGTGCCGGCCATGATCTGGTCCATGGCCCAGCCAGCCTGGCCGCGCGCCAATTCCTGCCCCGCGGTCAAACGACCCAGGACCTGGGGCCACGACGATGCCGGCCCGGCGTCTTCTCTCGGGGAGCCCCCGGGGGACGCGCCGGCAGCAGAAGCCTCCTTGCCGATGCGAGATGACAGAGCCACGCGCCGATGGTCCCACGAGGACCAACCGCCCCCCAACGGCCCTCACAAACACGCCGGAAACGACGCGAAACACGGAATTTGCGCCCCGGGTAGTGTTCGACAACTACAAAGCGTCATACTTGCGGATGTGACGAGCGCTGTAGGGACCTCGGGTACTGCGATCACGTCCCGAGTGCATTCGCTGAATCGGCCCAACATGGTCAGTGTCGGCACCATAGTCTGGCTTTCCAGCGAGCTGATGTTCTTTGCTGGCCTGTTCGCGATGTATTTCACCGCGCGTGCTCAGGCCGGCGGAAAGTGGCCGCCGCCGCCGACCGAGCTGAATTTGTACCAAGCCGTTCCGGTGACGCTGGTCTTGATCGCATCGTCGTTCACCTGCCAAATGGGCGTGTTCGCGGCCGAACGCGGCGACGTCTTCGGGCTGCGCCGCTGGTATGTGATCACCTTCTTCATGGGCCTGTTCTTCGTCCTCGGGCAGGGCTACGAGTACTACCACCTGGCGTCGCACGGCACCACGATCCCGGGCAGCGCCTACGGCAGCGTGTTTTATCTGGCCACCGGCTTCCACGGGCTACACGTCACCGGCGGTTTGATCGCCTTCATTTTCCTGCTGGCCCGCACCGGTATGAGCAAATTCACTCCGGCGCAGGCCACGGCCAGCATCGTCGTCTCCTATTACTGGCATTTCGTCGACATCGTGTGGATCGCGCTATTCACCGTGATCTATTTCATCCGATGAGCCGACGCTAGACGAACAGGAGTGCTCGGTTGAAGAAACTGAGGTTCGCCCGATCCGGTGGCAGCACGCCAATTGCCCGGCGCAGTGATCGCCCACGCCGGCGCCTGCACCGTCGATTGTCGGGAGGCCTGCTGCTGTTGATAGCGCTGACCGTCGCCGGCGGCCTGGCCGCTGTGCTGACCCCCACGCCACAGGTAGCCGTCGCCGACGAGTCTTCCTCGGCGCAGTTGCGTGAGGGCAAGCAGCTGTTCGACACCTCCTGCGTGTCCTGCCACGGCGCCAACCTTCAGGGTGTGACAGACCACGGGCCGAGCCTGATCGGCGTCGGCGAAGCGGCCGTCTACTTCCAGGTGTCCACCGGCCGGATGCCTGCCATGCGTGGCGAGGCCCAGGCGCCGCGTAAGGAATCGATCTTCGACGAGTCGCAGGTCGAGTCGATCGGCGCGTACGTGGAAGCCAACGGCGGTGGCCCCACCGTGGTGCGCAACCAGGATGGCAGCATCGCGATGCGATCGCTGCGCGGCGACGACCTGGGCCGCGGCGGCGACTTGTTCCGGCTCAACTGCGCCTCGTGCCACAACTTCACCGGTAAAGGTGGAGCGTTGTCCTCCGGTAAGTTCGCGCCGGACCTGGGGCCCGCCAATGAACAGCAGATCCTCACCGCGATGCTGACCGGCCCACAGAACATGCCGAAGTTCGCCGACCGTCAGCTTTCCTTCGAAGCCAAACGGGACATCATCGGTTACGTGAAGACAGTCTCCGAAGAGCGCGCGCCTGGAGGCTACGGCCTGGGTGGCTTCGGACCCGCGCCCGAAGGCATGGCCTTCTGGATCATCGGGATGGTCGCCGCCATCGGGCTGGCATTGTGGATTGGGGCGCGAGCATGAGCGACGGCTCTAACGCGAAGACCGACTCTGACACCGACACAAAGGCCGCCGGGGCAGCCCGCGAGCCCGACGAGGCGGCGCTGGCCGCGATGTCGCAGCAGGAGTTGCTCGCGCTGGGCGGCAAGCTCGATGGTGTCGAGATCGCCTATAAGGAGCCGCGGTGGCCAGTTGAGGGCACCAAGGCCGAGAAGCGCGCCGAGCGAGGCGTTGCCCTGTGGCTATTGCTGGGTGGCGCGTTCGGGCTGGCGCTGCTGCTGATCTTTTTGTTCTGGCCGTGGGAGTACAAGCCGAAGGAAGCCGAAGGTAGCCTCCTCTACTCTCTGACCACACCGCTGTATGGTCTGACCTTTGGGTTGTCCATTCTGTCGATCGCTATCGGCGCAGTGTTGTTCCAGAAGAAATTTATCCCGGAAGAGATTTCGATCCAGGATCGGCATGACGGCGCCTCTCGCGAGGTCGACCGCAAGACCGTCGTGGCGAACCTCGCCAATGCCTACGAGACTTCGACGATCGGACGTCGCAAGCTGATCGGGCTGTCGTTTGGCGTGGGCCTGGGAGCGTTCGGCCTCGGCACTTTGGTTGCGTTTGCCGGGGGCCTCATCAAAAACCCGTGGAAGCCGGTCGTGCCCACCGCTGACGGCCTGAAAGCCGAGCTCTGGACGTCCGGCTGGACGCCGCGCTACCACGGCGAAACGATCTATCTGGCACGGGCCACCGGTGCCAGCGCCACAGCACCGTTCCTCAAAATGCGCCCGGAAGACATCGACGCCGGCGGAATGGAGACCGTCTTCCCCTGGCGAGAGTCTGACGGCGACGGCACCACCACGGAATCTCACGAAAAACTGAACGCGATATCGATGGGTATCCGCAACCCGGTGATGCTCATCCGCATCCGACCCACCGACATGCCGCGCGTGGTCAAACGCCAGGGTCAGGAAAGCTTCAATTTCGGGGAGTTCTTCGCCTTCACGAAGGTCTGCTCGCACTTGGGTTGCCCGTCGTCGCTGTACGAGCAGCAGTCCTACCGAATCTTGTGCCCTTGTCACCAATCGCAGTTCGACGCAATGCATTTCGCCAAGCCCATATTTGGTCCGGCGGCCCGTGCGTTGGCACAACTGCCCATCACCATCGACAGCAACGGGTATCTGGTCGCAAACGGCGATTTCGTCGAGCCCGTTGGACCGGCATTCTGGGAGCGCACAACAACATGAGCCCGAAACTCAGTCCCCCGAAGATCGGCGATGTCCTGGCCCGCCAAGGCGAAGACATCGACACGCGCTATCACCCTTCGGCGGCAGTGCGCCGACAGCTCAACAAGGTCTTCCCGACACACTGGTCGTTCTTGCTCGGCGAGATCGCGATGTACAGCTTCATCGTGCTGCTGCTCACCGGTGTGTACCTGACGCTGTTCTTCGATCCCTCCATGGTCGACGTCACCTACAACGGCGTCTACCAACCGCTGCGCGGAGTCGAGATGTCACGCGCCTACCAAACAGCGCTCAACATCTCCTTCGAGATCCGCGGCGGGCTGTTCGTGCGCCAGGTCCACCACTGGGCGGCCCTGATGTTCTCCGCCTCGATCATGGTGCACCTGGCACGCATCTTCTTCACCGGCGCGTTCCGGCGACCGCGAGAGGCCAACTGGGTCATCGGTGCGCTGCTGCTGATCCTGTCCATGTTCGAGGGCTACTTCGGCTACTCGTTGCCCGACGACCTGCTGTCCGGTATCGGGCTGCGGGCCGCGCTCTCGTCGATCTCGCTGGGCATGCCGGTGATCGGCACCTGGTTGCACTGGGCGCTGTTCGGCGGCGACTTCCCGGGCACCATCTTGATCCCCCGGCTCTACGCACTGCACATCCTGCTGCTACCGGGGATCATCCTGGCACTGATCGGGCTGCATCTGGCGTTCGTCTGGTTCCAGAAGCACACCCAGTTCCCCGGCCCTGGCCGCACCGAGCACAATGTCGTGGGCGTGCGGGTGATGCCGATTTTCGCGGTCAAGTCCGGCGCGTTTTTCGCCGCTATTGTCGGCGTGCTGGGCCTGATGGGCGGCCTGCTGCAGATCAACCCGATCTGGAACCTGGGTCCCTACAAGCCATCACAGGTGTCGGCCGGCTCGCAGCCAGACTTCTACATGATGTGGACCGAGGGCTTGGCCCGTATCTGGCCGGCGTGGGAGTTCTACTTCTGGCATCACACCGTGCCCGCACCGGTCTGGGTCGCGCTACTCATGGGCCTGATCTTTACCCTGCTGATCGTCTACCCATTCCTGGAAAAGCGGTTTTCCGGCGACTACGCGCACCACAACCTGCTGCAGCGGCCACGGGACGTCCCGGTGCGCACCTCGCTCGGCGCCATGGCGATCTCCTTCTACATGGTGCTCACACTCGCGGCGATGAACGACATCATCGCGTTGAAGTTCCACATCTCGCTGAACGCGACAACGTGGATCGGGCGCATCGGCATGGTGGTCCTTCCGCCCTTCATTTATTTCATCACCTACCGGTGGTGCATTTCGCTGCAGCGCAGCGACCGGGAGGTGCTCGAGCATGGCGTCGAGACCGGCATCATCAAGCGGCTGCCCCAGGGTGCCTACATTGAGCTGCACCAGCCGCTTGGCCCGGTCGACGACCACGGCCACCCGATACCGCTGGAATACCAAGGCGCGCCGGTACCCAAGCGAATGAACAAGCTGGGTTCGGCTGGAGCGCCCGGTAGCGGCAGCTTCCTGTTCGCCGATCCCCCATCTGAGGACGCGGCGTTGCGCGACGCGGCGCACGCCGCTGAGCATCGAGCCCTGACCGCGCTGCGCGAACATCAGGAGAGCGGCGTCGGTTATCCAAACGGTGAACAAGGTTCTTCAAACGGCGAGCATTAGCCCGACGACGATGCGGGCCGCTTAGCGGCCAGAGGAGAAGTTGGGCAATCAAGCACAGCCCGACGACGATGCGGGCCGCTTAGCGGCCAGAGGAGAAGTTGGGCAATCAAGCACAGCCCGACGACGATGCGGGCCCGCGTAGCGGCCAGCACAGTGACACGATCCTCGGTCGTCAGAACACCGGCTATTGCGCGGCAACCACGTGGCGTAACTGCTGAACATGTCGCCACTCGACCACTGGCATCGCCGCGGTGAAGAGTCCGGCCAGCACGTAGCCAATCCACGACGCGCCGTCGTGACCGACGGCCATTACGTACGTCGCCGCCGCGGCCGCAGTCAGCGCGGCCCCCATCGTGGCTGTCAGCAAGACCGTGCCGCGCAACCAGACCCGATCCGCCGCCTCGCCGGACCACTCGGCGGCCGGCGCCGACGCTTGCATCCGTCGCTGCTGGCGTGCCCGCTCCGCCGCGGTGCGCGCTGCCGGAGATCCCGGCGTCGCCGGAGACCGGCCCGCCTCACGTGCCGGCGCGATTATCGACCGAGCAACCGGCTCGGCGCCGGCCCTGCGGCGAGCCCGCAACAGCACCGGGATGGCCCCGGCGATGATCAGCGCGGAAACGACGATGACGGCGTACAACACCCAGGTGGTGTGGGGGCTATGGGCCATCTT
>JBEKNM010000228.1:0-7001 GCA_049522835.1 Mycobacterium sp. | reverse complement strand
AGTCCGCATCATTATCGGCATGGGCAACACCAGTGCCAAGCACCATCGCACCAATTGTGATTGCTGTTCCCACAATGAGTTTCATGGCTGATTGTCTCATATCGTCGAGCCGCCGGAGCCGCCGGAGCGGGATGCTGACTTATCTCCCCCCGAAACTTGCTGTGGGACAGCGGTTTGTCCGCTTTTACTCGCGTGCTGACGGAAAGTCTTGGCGGCCGACCTGGAACGTTTCGAGCATGGTGAACGGATTGTCATAGTGACGAAATCCGTGGGGACTCGAACCCCTGACCCCCACACTGCCAGGAGACATGATGCTGACGTTTCGGCGGTGTAGGGGCGGTGGTTGAGGGAGCAACTGTCGTCGCGGTTGTCGTCAAATTGTCGTCGGTCAAACTCCGTCACGGTGGACTCCCCGCCCGGCAGCTCAGCCCTCCTGGCAGCTCCAACTGCGCAGTTGTTCTGCAATCTCGTCGAGATCCGACATTGCACCGGTGGCCACCCCGATCACAAAGTCGAAGCGCTCGTCCTCCGGCGCACAAATCCACTGAGCGTTGATGGCCAGGAACGTCCGGCAGGCTGTCCACGCAAGTCGCTTGTTGCCGTCCACCAGCGCGTGATTCCGTGCCAGCGAATGCAGCAGCGCGGCGGCCTTAAGGTGGAGATCCGGGTAGGCATCGTGGCCGAACACCGAGGCGCGAGGCCGCGCCCGAGCCGATTCAAGCAAGCCGTAGTCCCTGACCACGACATCCCTTCCAATGGCCTCTCGGGCAATTTCCAGGAGATCTTCGAGGTCCAGGTAGTCGGTCATGCGTCCTTAAGGCGCTCCAAAACCCTGGCCTCCTCGCGGACCACGCGCTGCAGCGCCGTGGCGACCTTGGCCTTGTGCGCCCGCCGGGCGATGTACTCGTCGATGGCCGATAGCGCAATAGCTTGCATCGATCGGCCTTCGGCGGCGGCCTGCCGGCGCAGCGCTTCTGCCTGCTGCTCACTGGGGCGCAGAGTCATTCCCATGACCTGATGATACCTGATTGATACCACCGTGCGCTGCGTGGACGCACTCACAGCTCTATCTGCGAGTGCGGCGACTTTTGCTTCTAGGCGCCCAAGCATCCCGGGCCGAGCAACGCCTTGAGGTCACCCATCAACGCCGGCGAGGGTGTCACCCGCAGCGACTGGTCCAGCTCGAGCGTCGTGATCCGGTCCCCACTGATGAGCCGCAGATGCACTTGTGACGTACCGGGGTGGCGCGCCAGCACCTGCTTGAGTGCACTCACTTTGTCGAAAGTGCACTGCCGGGTCGGCAGGCTGACCGCCAGCGGCCGGTCCACCCGGGCGTTGGAGAAATCGGGCACCACCAGATCGTTGGCGATTAAAGAAATCCGGTCGTCGCGGATCGCCACCTTGGCGTTGACCAACACAACCGCGTCGTCGACGATGTCGGCCCCGTGGCTGGTGTACGTATGCGGAAAGAACATCACCTCGATGCCGCCGGTGAGATCCTCTAATTGAGCTGATGCCCAAGGCATTCCGTTTTTGTTGACCCGGCGGTTCACCGAGGCCAGGATGCCGCCGACTCGCACCTGGGTGTCGTTGGGGATATCGCCGTCGAGAATCGCCGGGATCGCGGTGTCGACCTGCGCCGTGAGCAGGTGAGCCACCCGGTTGAGCGGGTGCCCGGACACGTACAGGCCCAGCATCTCCCGCTCCAGGGCCAGCTTGTGTTTGTCCTCCCACTCGTCATCAGGAACCTTGATGGTGAACACCGGGTCTCCGGTGCCGGTCCCGTCATTTCCGCCGCCGAACAGGTCGAACTGCCCGATCGCCTCGGCCTTCTTGGTGCCCAGCACCGAGTCAACCGCGTCGGTGTGGACCAGGAATAGACCTTTGCGGGAATGCCCCAGTGAGTCGAAGGCACCCGCCTTGATCAGCGATTCAGTGACTTTCTTATTGCACGCCGAAATATCGATTTTGTTCAGGTAGTCCGAAAAGTCGGTGAACTTGCCCTTGTGGCCACGGGTGTTGATCAACGAACCCACAACGTTGGCACCGACATTGCGTACCGCGCCCAACCCGTAACGGATATCGGCGCCCACCGACGCAAAGTTCAAACCGGACTCGTTGACGTCCGGCGGCAACACCGTGATGCCCAGCTTGCGGCAGTCGGCCAGATAGACGGCAGCCTTGTCCTTGTCGTCGCCGACCGAGGTCAACAGACCGGCCATGTACTCCGCCGGATAGTTGGCCTTGAGGTAGGCGGTCCAGTAGGAGACCATGCCGTAGCCGGCGGCGTGCGACTTGTTGAACGCGTAGTCGGCGAACGGCAGGATGGTGTCCCACAGCGCCTTGATGGCGCCCGCTGAGAACCCGTTGCCCTTCATCCCCTCCGAGAAGCCTTCGTACTCCTTGTCGAGCACCTCGCGCTTCTTCTTGCCCATCGCTTTGCGCAGGATGTCGGCTCGGGCCAGCGAGTAGCCGGCCACCTGCTGCGCGATACGCATGATCTGCTCTTGGTAGACGATCAACCCGTAGGTCTCGGCCAGGATCTCCTCGAGCGCTTCGGCCAGCTCACGGTGAATGGGCCGAATCGCCTGACGTTGGTTCTTGCGGTCGGCGTAGTCGTTGTGCGCGTTCTGGCCCATCGGCCCGGGCCGGTACAGCGCGATGACGGCGACGACGTCCTGAAACCCGGTCGGTTGCAAACGGCGCAGCAGGTCGCGCATGGGCCCGCCGTCAAGCTGGAACACGCCCAGGGTGTCGCCGCGGCCCAGCAGCTCGTAGGTGGGCTTGTCGTCCAGCGGAACCGATTCCAGGTCGAGGTCGATTCCCCTGTTGGCCTTGATGTTCTCGATCGAGTCGCCGATGATCGTCAGGTTTCTCAGACCCAGGAAGTCCATCTTCAGCAAGCCGATGGCTTCGCACGACGGGTAGTCCCAGCCGGTGATGATGGCCCCGTCCTGGGGTCGCTTCCACAGCGGGATGGCCTCGGTCAGCGGCTCACTGCTCATGATCACCGCGCAGGCGTGCACACCGGCGTTGCGGATCAGACCCTCCAGCCCGCGCGCGGTCTGGTAGATGGTACGGACGTCGGGGTCGGCTTCGATCAGGCCGCGGACCTCGGCGGCTTCCTTGTAACGCTCGTGGTTCGGGTCGGTGATGCCCGACAGCGGAATGTCCTTGGCCATGATCGCCGCCGGCAGCGCCTTGGTGATTCGGTCGGCGATCGCGAACCCGGGCTGGCCGTAGTGGATCCGCGCCGAATCCTTCAGCGCCGCTTTGGTTTTAATGGTGCCGAAGGTGATGACCTGGGCGACCCGGTCGTGGCCCCACTTGTCGGCGGCGTAGCGCACCATTTCACCGCGGCGACGGTCGTCGAAGTCGATATCGATGTCGGGCATCGAGGTGCGTTCCGGGTTGAGGAACCGCTCGAACAGCAGGCCGTGCGGAATCGGGTCGATGTCGGTGATACCCAGCGAGTAGGCGACCAGGGATCCTGCGGCCGAACCCCGGCCGGGGCCGACCCGGATGCCCACCGACCGGGCGTGGTTGATCAGGTCGGCCACGATCAAGAAGTAGGAAGGGAATCCCTTGCCGCAGATGACATCGATCTCAAAGGCCGCGCGCGCCTGGTACCCGTCCGGCGGCCCGGCGGGAAAGCGCCTGGCCAGCCCGGCGTCGACCTCGTGGCGCAGCCAGGACGCCTGGTCGTGTCCCTCAGGCACCGGGAAGACCGGCATCCGGTCGCGCGGTGCCCACACGTCGGCGTAGGACTGCACCCGCTCGGCGATCAACAGCGTGGAGTCGCAGGCGCCGGGAACCTCGTCGTCCCAGATCTGGCGCATTTCGGCGGCCGACTTCAGGTAGTAGCCGTCGCCATCGAACTTGAACCTATTGGGATCCGACAGCGTCTTGCCGGTCTGTACACACAACAGCGCCTCGTGGTTGTGGGCGGCGTCGCGGGTGACGTAGTGGCAATCGTTGGTGGCCAGCGGAGGAATGTTGAGCGTGCGGCCGATCTCGAGCAACCCCTCACGGACCCGCCGTTCGATGCTCAGCCCATGGTCCATCAGTTCCAGGAAGTAGTTGTCCGCACCGACGATCTCTCGCCATTTGGCGGCCGCCTCAAGCGCCTCGCGGTCCTGGCCGAGGCGAAGCCGGGTCTGCACCTCCCCGGAGGGGCATCCGGTGGTGATGATGATGCCGTCGGCGTTTTCGGCGATAAGCTCGGCATCCATTCGCGACCACTTGCTCAGCTGGCCTTCGAAGGAGGCCAGCGACGACAGCTTGAACAGGTTACGCAGGCCGGTCGCGTTCTCGGCCATCATGGTCAGGTGCGTGTAGGAGCCGCTCCCCGAGACGTCGTCACTCTTCTGGCCAGGGTCACCCCAGAGGATCCGCCGGGTATCAAAACGAGAAGCGGGAGCGATGTAGGCCTCGACGCCGATGATCGGCTTGATCCCGAACTTGGTCGCCGCGTTGTAGAACTCGCTGGCGCCGAACATGTTTCCGTGATCGGTCATCCCGATCGCGGGCATTGCCAGCCGCTCCACCTCGGCGAGCATCGGCGTGATCTTCGCGGCACCGTCGAGCATCGAATACTCGGTGTGGTTGTGCAGGTGCACGAAGGACTGGTTCATAGGGACGCCAGTCTATGACCGAGTGCCGACGCGTCCTCGGCGTGTCGCCGAGTGTGTCTGTTTTCTATCCGTACAGCTCGACGAACTGCTTCAGCGACTTCTCCACATCCCCCTTGACGGCGCGGGCTGCTGCCGAACCCACCGGACCGAACAGCGCGCGTCCGCCCAGCTCAAGGCGCACACCGAGGGTGGACCCGCCTTTTGTGGGCCGCACGGAAAGGGCGACGCCGTATTTCGTTCCCCCCTTGCCGGACCCCGACATCGCCACCTCGTGCGGCGGGTCCCACGTGGTCACCGTCCACGTCACCCGGTTGCGCATGCCCTTGGCGCGCGCCACGCCGACGATTTGGGTGCCTTCGGCCAGCTCGTCCGGCAGCACGCTGCGCCATCCCTCGTGCAGCACCAGCCAATCGCCCAGGTCCGACAGATCCGAAACCTGGTCCCACATGTCCTGTGGGCTCATCGGCACGTCGGCGGTCAGGTCAATTGCAGCCATTAACGGCCCTGTCCGCCGCGCAGTCGGTTCCCGATCCGGATTGCGGGCAGCAGCAGGCTGCGCGGCGCGAATCTGCCGCCGGTACTGACGACCTTCGGCACGACTCCGGGCACCACGCTGCGCCTACCGACGAGCATCCCGCCGATCGCGGCTTCGGCGACGTCGTGCGGCGAGACTTGCGCAAGCGGAATGCTGAACCGTTCGGCGTTGGCGATCTCGGCCCACTCGGTGGGCACCGGGCCAGGACACAGCGCCGTCACCGACACGCCCGTCCCGTTCAGCTCCTCGTGAACGGCTTCAGAGAACGTCTGCACAAAGGCCTTGGTGGCCGAATACACCGCCATGTAGGGAAGCGGCTGGAACGCGGCGATCGACGCGATGTTCATGACCGCCCCGGCGCCGCGCTCCACCATGCCGGGCAGTGCAGCGTGGGTGAGTTCCATCAACACGAGCGCGTTGAGGGTGACTTCTTCACTCTCGCGTTCGACCGGCAGCTCGTAGAAGACCCCACTGGTACCGAAACCGGCGCTGTTGCACAGACCGGCGATCGGTTCGTTGCGCAGCCGGTCTGCCAATTTCCCGCGGGCTGCCGGGTCGCTGAGGTCCAGCGGCATGACCTCGACCCCTACCGAGTACTCCATGCCCACTTCGTTGGCCAGTTCGTCGAGGCGCTCGCGTCGCCGCGCCACCAGCAGCAGCGGGAAGCCGCGGCGGGCCAGACCGCTCGCCAACTCGGCACCGATACCCGAGGAGGCGCCGGTGATAACCACGGTGGTCCGATGACCTGGTTTAGGAAGGCTCATGATGTCACCAATGTATCCCGCGGGTCGCCTGCACAAACATCTCGCTTCGTTTGTCGAATTCTGATGTGTCGCTGGCAGGTTCGCTCCCCTTGGCCGCGGCCGAGTCGTTGAACATGCCAAAGGCGCGGTTGCGCACCCGGTCCATCACCGCCGGGTTGACGGCATCGGCGACGGCGGCGAATTGCCCGAAGGGCGAGCTGGCCCGACGGGGCCGGTGCACGATCGCGTCGGTGATCACACCGGCCGCCTGATCCGGTGTCAGCGCCGGGAACTTGTCATACATCGTGGTCGGGCTGATCATCGGGGTGCGCACCAGCGCCATGTGCACCGTGGTGAAGCGGACGTCCTCGTTCACGGTTTCGGCTTGCAGCGCGTCGCACAGGCTGTCCAGCGCGGCCTTGCTGGCGATGTAGGCACCGAAGCGGGGTGCGCGGGTCTGCACGCCGACTGAGGAGACGTTGACGATCTGCCCGAAGCCGCGTTCCCGCATCCCGGGGATGAACTTGAGGATGAGCTGAACCGCGCCCAGGTAATTGAGCTGCATAGTTCGCTGGTAGTCGTGGATCCGGTCATAGGACAGTTCCAGGGATCGTCGAATTGAGCGCCCCGCGTTGTTGATCAGGATGTCGACGCCGCCCAGATCGGCGAGCACCTGGTCGGCCATCGCGGCTATGGCGTCCATGTCGGCCAGGTCGCACGGGTACACATGAGCATTCCCACCGTCGCCGCGGATCTGATCGGCCACCTTCTCGAGGTTCTCCAGGGTGCGGGCCACCAGCGCCACCGTGCCGCCCGCTTCCGCGATTTTCTTCGCGGCCGCCTCACCGATGCCCGACGACCCGCCGGTAATGAGAATGGTCTTGCCCTCGACCGCATCGCTGAGTTTGCGGCCCTGCACCGCATCGAGCAGATTCCTCAGATAGAACGGTCGATATCGCCCGGCTGAGTTGGGAGTGTTGACGATGTTGGACATCGCCGCGAACGGCTTTTCCACCAAGTTCGTTAAGTCACCAAGATTCATTGGTTTCGCTCCTGATGGCGAGTTTCACCCGTGATGGCGGGATTGCG
>JBEKNM010000227.1:0-7034 GCA_049522835.1 Mycobacterium sp. | reverse complement strand
GAAGCCGCCGGGATTTCGGTGCGCATCCGGTAGTAGCCGGGCTGGATCGACGAAATCGCGTTGTTGCCGTGCGCGGCGTCGACGAATGCCCGAACGGTGGCAACCACACCTTGGTCGTGCAGCGTCTCCCCGACCGCGGTCGTCGAGTCACCGGCTTGAATCTGAATCACGACGTCGCGCTTCCCGTCGCCGGTGTAGTCGTCACCAGGTCCGGACATCGCGTGCCACAACTTGACCCCGAGGAAGACAGCCACCACCACGACCACGACCAGCAGCCCGGCGGCGAATCTGCCGGCGAATCGCTTCCGCCGACGCCCGCGCTCGGCCCGCTTCCGGTCAAGGCGGCTCATCCTTCTCCTGGGCGGCCCGACCGCCTCAGGGTCGGCTCTTTCGCCTCGCACGCTGTCAACCACCGGCGATATCCCCCGCCTCCTCATCAATAGTCCCAGCACCGAACTCAGCCCCCGAACCAGCTCGAGTCGCGCGGCGTTGATCGAGCCAGCTCTGCAGGATCGCTACCGCCGCCGCCTGGTCGATCATCGCGCGCTGGTCCTTGGACCGCACCCCCGCAGCGCGCAGCGATCGCTGCGCGCTGACGGTGGTCAGCCGCTCATCGGCGAGCCGAACCGGAAGAGGAGCAACACGCCGGGCCAGCGCCTCGGCCAGTTCGATCGCGTCCTGGGCCGAGGGTCCGGTGCGATCGGCGAGTGTCCGCGGCAATCCGACGACGATCTCGACTGCCTCCAGTTCGCTCGCGAGCTGCGCCAACAGACGCACATGCTTGCCGGAACGGTCACGGCGCACCGTCTGGACCGGAGTGGCCAGGATGCCGTCGGGATCGCTGCACGCGACGCCAATCCGCACACTACCCACGTCGATGCCGAGCCGTCGTCCCCGTCCAGGGTCCCCATCAGGATCGCCGGGCCGGTCGGGCAGCCGGTGCTGTGCTGAGACCACCTAACCGGCCCGCGCTATCACGGCGATCTCGGAGCGCACCGCGGCGAGCGCTGCGTCGATGCCAGTTGGATCGTTTCCCGAGCCCTGCGCCAGATCGGCCTTGCCGCCGCCGCGGCCGTCAACGGCAACAGCAAGCTGTTTGACCAGGTCGTTGGCGCGGATTCCGAGATCCTGGGCAGCTGGGTTGACCGCCACCGCATACGGCACGGATTCGCTCTCGCCCACCGAGCTCGACGAGATCAGCACGACCACCGCGGGATCGCTGCCCAGCTTGCCGCGGATGTCGCCGACCAGGGAGCGCAGGTCGGCCGCGGTCATCCCGCCGGACATCCGTTGCGCCACCACACCGACGTTACCGATCCGCTCCACACCGGCCGCGGCGTTGGCCGCAGCCGCCCGCGCGGTCGCCTGCCTGGCGCGTTCGAGCTCCTTCTCCGCGGCCCGCAGGCGCTCCACCAGATTGGCCACCCGGGCGGGCACCTCTTCGGACGGCACCTTCAGCGACGAGGCCAGCCCGGCCATCAGCGCACGCTCCTTGGCCAGGTGACGGAACGAGTCCAGCCCGACGTAGGCCTCCACCCGGCGCACCCCCGAGCCGATCGACGATTCGCCCAGGATCGTCACCGGACCGATCTGAGCCGAGTTGTGCACATGCGTTCCGCCGCAAAGCTCCAGCGAAAACGGGCCGCCGATCTCCACGACGCGCACTTCGTCGGGATAGCTTTCGCCGAAGAGCGCCATCGCTCCCATCGCTTTGGCTTTGTCGAACTGCTCGATGAACGTGTGCACCTCGAAGTCGGCCTGCACGGCCTCGTTGGTCACTTCTTCGATCTGGGTGCGCTGGTCGTCGGTCAACGGCCCCTGCCAGTTGAAATCGAAGCGCAAGTAGCCCGGCCGGTTCAGCGATCCCGCCTGAACAGCATTGGGCCCCAGCACTTGTCGCAACGCAGCGTGCACCATGTGGGTACCCGAGTGCCCCTGCGTCGCGCCCCGGCGCCATCCCGAGTCCACCGCCGCAACCACGGTGTCGCCTTCGACGAACTCCCCTGACTCCACGTTAACTCGGTGCACCCAAAGGGTTTTGGCGATCTTCTGCACGTCGGTGACCGCGGCCCGGGCGCTCCCTCCTGCCCCGGTTCCGCTGATTGTGCCTGCGTCAGCGAGCTGGCCACCCGACTCGGCGTAAAGCGGGGTCCGGTCCAGAATCAGTTCCACTCGATCCGCACCGGCAGCTTCTCCATCCGACGCGTGCGCCACCACCGGAACCCGCTTGCCGTCGACGAAGATGCCCAGAATCCGGGCCTCGGAAGTCAACTCGTCAAATCCGGTGAACTCGGTGGGCCCGGCGTCGACCAGCTCACGATAAGCGGTCAGGTCGGCGTGCGCGTGTTTGCGCGCGGCGGCGTCTGCTTTGGCACGCTTGCGCTGTTCGGCCATCAGCTCGCGGAAGCCGGCCTCATCGACCGTCAAGCCGGCTTCTGCGGCCATCTCAAGGGTCAGGTCGATCGGAAACCCGTAGGTGTCGTGCAGGGTGAAGGCGTCCGAGCCGGAAACCACGCTGGCACCGGATGCTTTGGTGGCGCCGGCCACCTCGTCGAACAACCTCGAACCGGACACCAGCGTGCGATTGAATGCAGTCTCCTCGGCGACGGCGATGCGCCTAATCCGGTCGAAGTCGCTGACCAGTTCGGGATAGGACGGACCCATCGCGTCGCGCACGGTGGCCATCAGGTCTGAAACGATGGGGGTGTCGATGCCCAGCAGCTTGGCCGAGCGGATCACCCGGCGCAGCAGTCGGCGCAGCACGTAACCGCGTCCGTCGTTACCCGGGCTGACCCCGTCGCCGATCAGGATCGCGGCCGTGCGGCTGTGATCGGCGATTATGCGATATCTCACATCGTCTTCGTGGTGGCCTTCTTGATCTTCGGGGTCGTAGGGACGCGCGGCCACCTTGGCCACTTCATCTATCACCGGCCGCAGCAAGTCGGTCTCGTAGACGTTGTGTACGCCTTGCAGGATGCACGCGACCCGCTCGACACCCATGCCGGTGTCGATGTTCTTGCGGGGCAGCGGCCCGAGTATTTCGAAGTCTTCCTTGCCGGTTCCCTCGCCGCGTTCGTTCTGCATGAACACGAGGTTCCAGATCTCGATGTAGCGGTCCTCGTCGGCCGCGGGGCCGCCCTCGACCCCGAACTCGGGCCCGCGGTCGTAGTAGATCTCCGACGACGGTCCGCACGGCCCGGGGATGCCCATCGACCAGTAGTTGTCAGCCATGCCACGGCGCTGGATCCGCTCGACCGGTAAGCCCGCGATCTCCTGCCACAGCCCCGCAGCTTCGTCATCGTCGAGATACACTGTGGCCCATAGTCTTTCTGGATCCAGCCCGTATCCGCCGTCGGTGATAGTGTTCGTCAGCAACGCCCAGGCCAATTCGATGGCTCCGCGCTTGAAGTAGTTGCCGAACGAAAAATTCCCGGCCATCTGAAAGAACGTGTTGTGCCGGGTGGTGATGCCCACCTCGTCGATATCGGGAGTGCGGATGCACTTCTGGATGCTGGTGGCCGTCGCGTACGGCGGTGTGCGTTGCCCCAGAAAGAACGGCACGAACTGAACCATGCCGGCGTTGACAAACAGCAGGTTGGGGTCGTCGAGGAGCACTGATGCGCTCGGCACCTCGGTGTGGCCCGCCTTCACGAAATGATCAAGAAACCGCTTCCTGATCTCGTGTGTCTGCACTCTTCCCGCTTCTTTCTGCTTACCGGTACGCCCCGGCCCGGCGCGTGACTCACTCTCGAGTCGATCCCAGCCTATTCGCCGGGCTATTCAGAGGCTGTCTGACGACTCGTTTCGACCGCACACAGTACTGGCCCGGTGCCGTCCATTACCGGGCGGCTAGCCCTGCAAAAAACGCTAGCCCTCCAAAAAGCTCAGCCGCACCGACCGCCGCGGGTTGTCCCGGTTGAGGTCGACCAGAACGACGCTCTGCCAGGTACCCAGCCGCGGCTCGCCACTACAAACCGGCAGCGTCACAGAGGGCGACACGATCGCAGGTAAGACATGGTCGGCGCCATGACCATTGGAGCCGTGCGCGTGCCGGTAGCGGTCATCGCGCGGCAACAGCCGTTCCAGCGTGTCGACCAGATCGTCGTCAGAACCGGCGCCCGTCTCGATGATCGCGACCCCGGCCGTCGCGTGCGGGACGAACACATTCAACAGGCCATCGCCCAACGCGAAGCAGAACCTGCGCACCGCGTCGGTGAGATCCACGATGCGGCGCTGGGAGGTGTCGACTTCCAGCACATCGGTTTGCACCCGGTCCAGCCTACGGAAGAGCCTGGCAAACTGCCCGGAAACTGCCCGGGCAACTGGCTCGGAAACAGGCTCGAAAACTGGCCCTGCCACCGCCCAAGTGTTTGTGAACGCGGCCATATCCCCGAAGCCATTGCCAGCGGTAATCGCTCGGAGGAAGGTATTTGGTGGGACCGGTGGCGCCACCGGGGCGCTGCCCCGACAGAGGAGGGGGCGACCGTGTACGCACGCTCTACCACCATCCAGGCGCAACCCTTATCGGTCGACATTGGAATTGCGCACGTTCGCGATGTCGTCATACCCGCTCTGCAGGAGATGAACGGGTGTGTCGGCGTGTCGCTGTTGGTCGACCGCCAGTCCGGCAAGTGCATCGCCACCAGCGCGTGGGAGACCATGGAAACGATGCGCGCCGCCGCAGAGCGCGTGGCGCCTATCCGTGATCGCGCCGCGCTGATGTTCGACGGTAGCGCGAAAGTCGAAGAATGGGATATCGCTCTACTGCACCGCGACCACCGCTCGAGCGAAGGGGCGTGTGTGCGGGCTACCTGGCTCAAGGTGGTACCAGATCAGCTCGGCCGCTCCCTGGACTTCTACCGGACGTCGGTACTTCCGGAGATGGAGGATCTCGACGGATTCTGCAGTGCCAGCCTGATGGTCGACCACCCGGCATGCCGGCGGGCGGTGTCGTGCTCGACGTTCGACACCATGGACGCGATGGCCCGAAACCGGGACCGGGCGACCGAGCTGCGCAGCAGGCGGGTCCGCGATCTGGGCGCCGAGGTAGTCGATGTGGCCGAGTTCGAGCTGGCGATCGCCCGCTTGAGAGTGCCCGAACTGATCTGATTGCCCGCGCCTGCTTGTCACCCGCGCCTCTTGCGGATGATCGCCCGCAACCGGTCCAGCCGGTTCGCGATCTGGCGCTCCGCGCCATGATCGGTGGGCCGGTAGTAGTCCACGTCCACCAGTTCATTCGGCGGATACTGTTGGGCGACAACGCCGTCCGGGTTGTCGTGGGAGTACTTGTAGCCCTGCGCATTCCCCAGCGCCGCCGCCCCGGAGTAGTGCCCGTCGCGCAAATGGGCGGGCACCAGGCCGGCCTTGCCCGCCTTGATGTCGTTCATCGCGGCTGCCAGCGCGGTGGTGACCGCGTTCGACTTCGGCGCAGTGGCCAGGTGGATGGTGGCATGCGCCAACGTCAGCTGGGCCTCGGGCATGCCGATCAACGCCACCGTCTGCGCGGCGGCGACTGCAACCTGCAGCGCAGTCGGGTCGGCCAAACCGATGTCCTCGCTGGCCAGGATCATCAACCGGCGCGCGATGAACCGTGGATCCTCCCCGGCGACCAGCATGCGGGCCAGGTAGTGCAGCGCGGCGTCGACGTCGGAACCGCGCACCGATTTGATGAAGGCGCTGACGACGTCGTAGTGCTGATCGCCGTCGCGGTCATAGCGCACCGCGGCCTGGTCCAGCGACTGCTCGACGGACATTACCGTCAGCTCGTCACCCACTGGCACCGCTTCAGCGGCGACCTCCAGCGCGGTCAGGGCACGGCGCGCGTCGCCGGCAGCCAATCGCACCAGCAGGTCGACGGCGTCGGGCGCCACCTCCACCTGCCCGCCCAGGCCGCGAGGATCATCGATCGCGCGCTGCACCAGCGTACGAATGTCGTCGGACGTCAACGGCCGCAACTGCAGGATCAATGATCGCGACAGCAGCGGTGCCACCACCGAAAATGACGGGTTTTCGGTGGTTGCAGCAACCAGCAACACCACCCGGTTCTCCACAGCGGATAACAGGGCATCCTGCTGTGTCTTGGAGAACCGGTGCACTTCATCGATGAACAGCACCGTCGGCTCGCCGCGAAGGAGCGCGATACGCGCACTTTCTATAACCGCTCGAACGTCCTTGACACCGGCCGACAACGCCGACAGCGCCTCGAATCGGCGCCCGGTCGCCTGCGAGATCAGCGCCGCCAGTGTTGTCTTACCGCTCCCGGGCGGGCCGTACAGGATGGCCGACGCCACACCCGAACCCTCGACCAGGCGGCGCAGCGGCGACCCGACGGCGAGCAGGTGATCCTGCCCGACCACTTCGTCCAATGACGCCGGACGCATCCGCACCGCGAGCGGGGCCCCGGCCGACACGCGCAGATCGTGGTCGGTCGGCTGCGGCGCGCCGGGCAGGTCAAACAGACCGTCGGACACGACTTCAGGCATACCACGGGGGGTAGACAGCTGCGCGCCTGATGGCTCAGCGGGCGCCCCGCCCCCACCACCCGGCTGGGGCTCAGGAGGCACGCCTCCTCCGGTCAGCCAATCCACTTCAGCGTGCCTGCTCGTCGCGACCCCGTGGCCGCGCTCATCTTGATCTATACTCACTGAAATCTTCCGGGAGGTCAGGTGATTGAGCTCGCGCAGCCGGGGTACCAGGTGTGGCCCCCAGCCGGGCATGCCGCCTGGGCCGCACCTCTCCTAGCCGCGGCGGTCCTGCGCCGGCCCGAGACCTAGAACTCATCCGCGCGCCTCTGCCGCATATTTGCTAAGTTCCGGTTTGCTAAGTTTGGCGCGCATCTGATAACCGAACCAGGAAGCGGAGGACGGCAATGGGCCAGCCGCCAGACTATCCAGGCACCCCGTCCGAACCCCATGGTGGCAACGAGAATCCGCCGGACTACCCGCCTCCTCCGGGTTACGACACGCCGCCCCCGCCACCGCCTCCGGGTTACGGCACGCCGCCCCCGCCACCGCCCGGTTACGGCACGCCGCACC
>JBEKNM010000226.1:0-7081 GCA_049522835.1 Mycobacterium sp. | reverse complement strand
TGTTTACGGGTCGCGGGGCAGGCCCAGTAGCCGTTCGGCGATGATGTTGAGTTGTACCTCCGACGTGCCGCCGTAGATGGTGGTGGCCCGGCTGGCCAGCAGGTACTCGCCCCACTTGCCCGGCAACTCGTCGGTGTCGCCGATCGCGGCGTCGGTGCCGAAGGAGGACACCGCGAATTCGGCATAACCCTGCGCGGTGCGCATCGACAACAGCTTGGAGATCGCTGCCGACGGCATCGCGTCACCTCCGGCCAGCGTCAGCAGCGTGGAGCGCAGGTTGAGCACCTTGGCGGCATGACCTTCGGCGATCAACTGCCCGGCCCGGTGTCGCGCGACCTGGTCGAACTGGCCTTCGAAACGGTAATTGCGGACGAACTCGACGAACTCGGGAAGGGTGGCCAGGAAATTCGCGTCGCTACCGCCTATCGATACCCGCTCCGCCGTCAGGGTATTTCGGCTGACCTCCCAGCCCCGGTTGACTTCGCCCAGCACGTACTCATCGGGCACGAACACATCGTCGATGTAGACGGTGTTGAACATCGCGTTGCCGGTGAGCTCACGCAGCGGCTTCACCTCTACGCCTTCGCTCTTCATATCCAGCAGGAAGTAGGTGATGCCATTATGTTTCGGCGCCGACGGGTCTGTCCTGGCCAGTAGCGCGCCCCATTGCGAGTACTGCGCGGCGGTGGTCCAGATCTTCTGCCCGGTGATGCGCCAGCCGCCTTCGGCCCGGGTCGCTTTGGTCGTCAGTCCGGCCAGATCCGATCCGGCGCCCGGTTCGGAGAACAGCTGGCACCAGAATATGGCGCCGCGGAAGGTCGGCGGCAGGAACCGTTGCTTCTGCTCCTCGGTGCCGAACGCGACGATCGACGGCACGATCCACGCCGCGATGCCGACCTGTGGCCGCTTGACCCGCCCGGCGGTGAACTCCTGGGCGATGATGATCTGCTCGACCGGACTGGCTGCCCGGCCCCACGGCTTGGGCAGATAGGGCAAGACCCACCCGGCCTCGGCGATCGCGACCTTACGTGGTTCGCGCGGCATCGCCTTCAGCGCGGCCACCTCGGCCCGGATCTCGGCCCGCAGCTTTTCGGTCTCGGGGTCCAGGTCAATGTCCACCGCGCGCATGCCGGTGCTGGTCGCGGTGTCCACCACTTTTTGCGGGTACTCCGAGCCGCGGCCGAAGCTTGCGGCCAGCATCAGCGCCCGGCGGTAGTAGACGTTCGTGTCGTGCTCCCAGGTGAAGCCGATGCCACCGTGCACCTGAATGCAATCCTGCGTGCACCGCTGGGCGGCCGCCGGTGCCAGCGTCGCCGCCACAGCGGCGGCGAACTCGGAAGCGGGGCTGGCTCCATCGTTTTGGCTGGCTTCGTCAATCGCACGGGCGGCATCCCACACCGCGGCGGTGGCCCGCTCGGTGTCGGCGATCATCTCCGCGCACTTGTGCTTGATGGCCTGGAACTGGCCGATCGGCCTGCCGAACTGCTCCCGGATCTTGGCGTATTGCGACGCCGTATCGGTCGCCCAGCGCGCCACACCGACTGCCTCCGCAGACAGCAGCGTGGACATCAGCGAGTGCGCGGTTGTCATGGTCAGGTTGCTCAACGCGGCATCGTCGCCGACCTCGACGGCGTTGGCCCGCACATGCGCGATGGGGCGCAGCGGGTCCAGGCTTTTCACCGGCTCGATCTCGAGCTGGTCGGCGCGCAGCACGACCCATTCGTCACCGCTGTCGATCGCCACCGGGAGCACCAGCACGGATGCCTGCGCCGCGGCGGGAACTGCGCGGACTTCGCCGCGGATCACCAGCGCCTGATCATTAGGGCCCTGCCTGGTGGCGGTCAGCCCGGAATCCAGCGCGTAGGCGGCGATGGCCGCGCCGGACGCCAGCTCGGCCAGCACTTTGGCCTCAGGGTCATGCGCAGAGATCAGCGCACTGGCGATCGCCGACGGCACGAACGGCCCGGGCACCGCCCCGTAGCCGAACTCAGCCAGCACGATGGCCAGCTCCAGGATGCCGAAGCCTTGTCCGCCGACGGATTCGGCCAGGTGCACACCCTGCAAGCCTTGTTCGGCCGCCGCCTGCCAGTAGGGCGGAGGGTTCTCGATCGGGGTTTCCACCGTTGTTTCCAAAGCCGCGTGCAGCACCTCGGACGGCGCTACCCGCGCCACCAGGGACCGCACTGAATCGGCAAGGTCTTGATGCTCAGGAGTTATCGCGATCGGCATTGGTCGCCTTCCCATGCGTTCGGGGTCCGTTTCGGCCAAGCACCTTCCAAGCTAACAACCGGTCGGTTGGTTGACCACTGGGGTTACTAGATGAGCCAGCGGCTGCCCGTCGCGCAGCCGGCGGCAGTTGTCAACAGCCTCGGCGAGATAGCGCCGCATGCTGTCGGCGCTGTATCCGGCGACGTGCGGTGTCAGCACGACGTTGTCCAGGCCAAGTAGCGGATTGGCGGGAGCAACCGGCTCGACTTCGAAAACGTCCAGCCCGGCGGCGGCCAGCCGCCCGCCGCGCAGCGCATCGACGAGGGCGTCTTCGTCGACGACGGCGCCACGGGACGTGTTGACCAGCACCGCAGTCGGTTTCATTCGGGCCAGCGCGTCTCGGCTGAGCAGATGATGGGTGTCGGGCGTCAACGGCACGTGTATCGAGACGATGTCGCTGGCGGCCAGCAGTTCGGGCAGCGGCCGCCAACCAGGGCGTCCGTCGTCGCGGGTGCTGTTGTGCAGGACGGTCGCGCCCATCGCGCTGACGATGTCGCCCGCCCGTTTGGCGATGTTGCCGTACCCGACCAGGCCGACGGTGCAGGCGCCGATATCCCGCACCGTCTCGCCCAGCTCCGGATCCGCCGGCCAGCCATGGCCCTGGCGGACCGCAGGGTCCAGCGCCAGTAGCCGACGCAATGCGGCCAGCATCAGCAGCACCGTGCCCTCGGCCACCGTCGGTGCGTTGGCGCCGGGCATATTCGCGACAGCGATACCGCACTTCGTCGCGGTCTCCACGTCGATGGTGTTCACCCCGGCGCCGAGCTTGTGTACCAGCCGCAGCCGCGTCCCTCGCCGCAGGTCGTCGCCCGACAGCGGCCGAAGTGAGTGCCAAATCACCTCCGCGTCGGGCAATTCCCGGTAGAAGCACGTGTCATCATTGTCGGCGCACCATCTTATATCGAGCCAATCTGCTTCGGGTGCAAGGAAATCGAGCACTTTACCGCCGGGAACGAAGTGGGCGAGAACTCTCAGCGCCACCGCTTGGTGATCCATTTGGCGATCGTATCCGCCTGCTCGCTGCGCGCGCCCGGAGTGGTGAAGTAGTGATCGGTGTCGATCGAGACCTGTGCTTTGTCGGTGCTGGCAAGCGCGTCGTAGATGCGCTGGGCGTCAGACGGAAACACTCCGGTATCGGCCTCGGCATTGATCACCAGAGCCGGGCAGCTGATGCGGGCCAGGTGCGGCTCGGCCCGGGTTTGCGCCACCCGCAGGCTCCACATGCCAAGCCAGTTGATCAGCGTGCAGGCCGCCGCGATGCCGTGCGCCGAGCGGTTCGCGTTGGCCGGTTTACCCGCGTAGCACAGGTTGGGCTGACGTTTGTTCGGCTCGATTCTGGGATCGACCATGCGCGGATCGGCCCAGGTCCGCATCACGCTTAACGGCCGATCGTAAAATCCGGCAGCGCGAACACGTTTGAGCTCCATCTCAGCCCAGTCGGTGATCGAGTGATTGCGCGCGACCTGCGCCGAGCGGTACCGGCTGACGAACTCCGGTGAGTACGGCGGGCCGTTACGCTGGTTGAACAGGTCAAGGTCGGGATCGGTGGCGACCGGATCGTTTTCGTCGACGACGGCGGCGTCCATCCAAGCGGTCAGCACATCCGGCCGGCCGGGATGCGCGGCGGTGGCCACGTAGCCGTCGGCGGCGAGCAACTCGGTCACCCCCGCCGCAGGCCGCATCCCTTCCAGCGGAGTCACGTTCGGGTCGACAGCCTGAGACTGGTAGGCGGCCATCAACGAACCGCCCCCCGAATTGCCGAGCAGCACGACGGTTTCCACGTTCGCTACCTCACGCAGCCAGCGCACCCCCACACCGACGTCGACCAGCGCGTGGTCGAGCCGGAAGTTGCTTTCGAAACCGCGGTACCTGGTGTTCCAGCCGAGAAATCCGATGCCGCGGGTGGCCATGTAGTCGGCGAGATAGTGCTCGGAAAAGTCGATCTGGTAATGCGTGGCGATCATCGCCACCTTCGGCTTGCGTCCCATGCCGCGGTGGAATAGCCCCTGGCACGGATGTCCACCGGCACCGGCGCGCGCGCCGGAGGGCGACGGCAGCCCGATGAACTCGCGGATAACCCCGGCGGCGCCGGTATGACGAGGCAATTCAGCGAACCTCCTTACGAGTCCCCGTTGCTGGAATGTGCCCCTTGGCGTCGTAGTAGAACCCCCCGGTGCGCGCCTGTTCGAACGCGGTCGACACCTGGCGCACCTCCCCTGGAGCAGATCTGATGTTAGATTCAGATTTAGATCTTGGCCACGGCCTGTCCCCCGGGACCGATGGGAGCCGCAAGATGATCAAGCCGCACAGCACCAACACAGAGTTCGACCTCGACGGAATTAACCATGTGGCGCTGGTGTGTTCGGACATGGCGCGCACGGTGGACTTTTATTCCGACGTCCTGGGCATGCCGCTGGTCAAATCGCTCGATCTGCCCGGCGGTGCGGGGCAGCACTTCTTCTTCGACGCGGGCAACGGCGACTGCGTCGCGTTCTTCTGGTTCGCCGATGCACCTGATCGGGTACCGGGTATCTCGTCGCCTGTTGCCATCCCGGGCATCGGGGACATCACCAGCGCGGTGAGCACCATGAATCATTTGGCCTTCCACGTGCCGGCCGAAAAGTTCGCCGACTACCGGCAGCGGCTCAAAGATAAAGGTGTACGGGTCGGCCCGGTGCTCAACCACGACGAGAGCGAGCGGCAAGTGTCGGCGACCGTGCATCCCGGGGTCTATGTGCGCTCGTTCTACTTCCAGGATCCCGATGGCATCACGTTGGAATTCGCCTGCTGGGTAAAGGAATTCACTGAGGGTGGCGCCAGGGCTGTGCCTAAGAACGCGTCTGACCGGCGACCTCCGGCGCAGGTCGCACGCTGATCGGCGAAACCATGCCTGAGCCGGGGGGATGCCCATGGTGACCGATGGCATTTTGACCGACGAGCAGATCGCGGCGTTGACGCCCGCGCAGCGGCGGGAGCTGATCACCCGGATCGCGCAACCGTTGAGCGAGGTGATTGACCCGGTGCAACTCGATCGGATACGGCGTACCCGGTTGAGTCTGATGATCGGTTGCTCGATCGCGATGATTCCCTGGTTGCTGTATCTCTCTGTGACGCTGCCGGCGAATTACGTCGCCCACAATTGGCCTGCCACCTGGCTGGGCTTCGACATTCTGTTGGTCGGGTTCATGTTGGCGACGGCCGTGTTCGGATACCTGCGTCGCCAGGTGCTGCTGTTTGCGGCCTTTACGTCCGGGGTGCTGCTGATCTGCGATGCGTGGTTCGACATCATGACCGCGGGACCCAGTGACATCTGGCTGTCGGTGGTGACGGCGTTTGGGATCGAGGTGCCGTTGGCGATCTTCATGATCACCGGTGCGCGGCGCATTATGCGACTCACCATGACGCGTCTGTGGCTGCTGGATCCGGGGATGCGGCTGTGGCAGCTGCCGCTGTTTCCGTGAGGTGATACAGCTTTGGGTCCGCGAGTTCGTCGAGCAGCGCGGCCAGTTGTTCGACGAGCTGGCCGGGTTCGAGCTGGACGTCGCCGGCCAGCCAGGCGCTGATGGTTTGCCCGACGCCGCCGACCGCGAAGTGCGCCGCCGCTTTGATGCGATCGTTTGCTGGCATGTGCAGAATGTTGCCGACGTGCTGTCCGGAAAGGATGGCGAACAGTGCGCTGGATTCGGCGCGTTTACGCACGATCACGGGGTCGGCCAACTGGGTGCTGAACAGCAGGCGTCCGACTCGCGCATCGTCCGCGATGGTCCGCACAATGTTGGCCATACCCGCTCGGGTCTGCTCGTAGACCGGTGCCGTAGCCACCGCGGCCTGGGTGGTAGCGGCCAGATCGGCGACCACCCAATCGAAGACTGCGCCAACAAATTCGTCTTTATCGGTGAAGCTTTCGTAGAAGTATCTGGCGGCCAGACCAGCCTGGCGGCAAACGCCACGGACGGTCAGGGCGGCGAAGTCCTGCTCTGCGCCCAGCAGGTCGAGGCCGGCGGCCAGTAGCCGACTCCGGCGTGCAGCCAGGCGCTCGGCGGCTTTGACGCCGCGGTAGGGCCGGACGCTCGACGTCTCATTCATGGGCACCATCTTGACACCAGCGCAAGACACCGACAGTATCAGGAAACAAGTGTTCGCACAATTAGCGGGCCGGTGCGGCGGGAGGTCCTTCGATGGCAACTGACGAGGCGATCGCCGAGCCGCCGCGTCGGCAGCAGGCCCGGCGCGGGCGGGCGCGGGGTATCGACCAGGGTTTGATGGGTGTGGCGCTGTTGGCCGGCCCGGCCAACGTGATCATGCAGTTGGCGCGACCCGGCGTCGGCTACGGCGTCATGGAGAGCCGGGTCGACAGCGGCCGCATCGACCTGCACCCGATCAAACGGGCGCGCACTACGTTCACCTATCTCGCAGTGGCCACCGCTGGCAGCGATACGCAGAAGGCGGCTTTCCGTCGCGCGGTGAATCGCGCTCACGCGCAGGTCTACTCCACCCCCGATAGCCCGGTGCAGTACAACGCGTTCGACCTCGACCTGCAGCTGTGGGTCGGGGCGTGTCTGTACAAGGGCGCGGTGGGTATCTACCGCATTTTCGTCGGCGAGCTCAACGACGAGGACGCCGACCGCCATTACCGCGAGGGCATGGCGCTGGCCACCACGTTGCAGGTGCCACCGCAGATGTGGCCGGCCGACCGGGCGGCGTTCGACCGATACTGGCAGGAGTCGCTGTCCCAGGTGCACATCGACGACGCTGTCCGCGACTATCTGTATCCGATCGCGGCGGGCCGCATGCGGGGGGTAGCGCTGCCACG
>JBEKNM010000225.1:0-7082 GCA_049522835.1 Mycobacterium sp. | reverse complement strand
GTAGCCGCAGATTGGATGTTGTTGACTGTATACTAAGTACCGGCCCGTTGGGCCTCATTGGTATCGGTAGACCACCGCGAGAGCGTGGAGAGAGACTTTATGACCCAGGATCGCCGTGCGTCAGCTCGCGCAGTTAGCGGCGCGGGAAGCGCTGTACCTGCACCGACGGTGCGGGCACCTTTGGAGCGACCGGCACCGTTGCGGGAGGCCGCCTACGATGCCCTGGTCGAGATGATTATCACGCGCGAACTGCAGCCAGGCCAGCATCTGGTGGAAAACGAGTTAGCGGTTCAGCTTGGGGTCAGTCGGCAGCCGGTTCGAGAGGCGTTGCAGCGCTTGCAGAGCGAAGGTTGGGTGGACTTGCGTCGTGCTTTAGGCGCGTTTGTTCACGTGCCCACTGACGCCGAGGCCGATCAACTCCTTGCTGTTCGCACTGTGCTGGAGGCAGAGTCCGCCAGGCTGGCTGCCCGGCGGGCTACGCCGGCGCAGGTCGACCACCTCTGGGAGCTTCAGCGCACTGGGGAGAAGGCGCTTGCCGATGATGATGCGGAAGGTCTTGTCTCTGCCAATAATGCGCTGCATGCCTATTTGGTTTCGATGTCCGGCAACACCGTGCTGGCCAATCTGATTGCGTCGGTTGCCCATCGGGTGCGATGGTACTACCGGCCCATCGCGCTCCTCCGGGGCAAAGACGCCTGGGACGAGCACGCGGAACTGATCATGGCGATCGCCGGCCGAAACGGCAGGCGTGCCGGCGACTTGATGCGTCGGCACACCGAACGCACCAGGGAGATCTACCACCAGCGGCGTCAGGAAGCCGGCGAGGGGGCCGAGGGGGCTGAAGGCGTGGCCTGAGGGATTTCGTCTTCGGCTTTTACGGTCGTGTTACCGTGCCGGCCCGGTTGCCGCAGCAAGGCTGCGGTAACGGCGGACAGCAGCGCACTTGCCGCGGCCACCCAATAAGCACCGGTGTAACCCCATGCGTCAATCACACTGGCACCCACGCCGATCCCGACGATCGAGCCAACCAGCTTGGAACTATAGACGATGCCGTAGTTGCTGGCGTTGTTGTTCTCGCCGAAGTAGTCGGTGGTCAGGGTAGCGAACAACGGATAAAAGGCGCCGCCGCCAAACCCCACGAGGACAGCGAAGAAGATAAAGGCAGACTCGTTTTTGAGCAGGCCGGTGTAGAGCAGGCCAATCAGTGCCACGACCGATGTGAGCAGCACGACGATCAGGGTTAGCTTGCGTCCGACCCGATCGGAGACAAAGCCGGTCGCCGCGCGGCCGACGCCATTGATGATCGAGAGCGCACCGGCCGACGACGCCACCATCAACGCGCCGAATCCGAGGTGTTTGGCGAACGGAACCATATAGCTAATGCCGAACAGCGAGACACCAGTGGTGATCCCCAACGACACCCACATCAATGGCAGCATGCCTGTCTTCATCGCCTCTCGTGGTGTGTACTGCCGGACGGCGGGGGGGTTTTTCCGAAGGCTCCTGACATCCGAATCGCCGGCGGCGTGTTGCAAAGGGTCGACGTCTGCCGGCCACCAGTTCTTGGGCGGGTCCTGGAAGTACGCTCCGCACAGGGCCACAACCACCAGCATGAACGCGCCTACCAGGTCCAGGACCCATACATAGGTATTCGGATGCAGGGCGTAACTGAAGATGAAGATGAATGGCACTGCACCGTAGGCGAATCCGCCACATACGAACCCCGTCTTAGCGCCTCGCCGCTCCGGATACCATTTACCGACGATGGTGATGCCGGTCGAGTACACCAGACCCACGCCGCAGCCGCCGCACACGGCAAAGCCGAGGAAGGCGACAACCAAATTGCTGCAGTGGGCCACCGTGACGAAACCAAATGCCGAGAGGACCGCGGCGGCGAACATAGTGGATCTTGCGGAGGTGATTCCCTTCTCGCGAAGCCGCCCGGCGGGATAGGCAACGCCTGCCTGGAACACGGCCCAGATCGACAGCAGCCAAAACGTCTGAGACAGGCTCCAGCCGTGCGCATGCCGCAGGGTATCCGCGGCGGCGCCGTATCCGTACTCGAAGACGCTGACAGCCATCATGGCGATCCATGGCAGCCACACCATTGAGGCCCGGGATCTGCCGAGGATGTCCCGATCGGTTTCGCCGACGCGATAAACACGACCGTTCGCGTCGACGATCTCGCGATAGCTTGCTAGCGCTGAAGACATCGTTAACTCACTTCCGAATAACGGCAGGGGTAGGAACGTATGCCCGGCACCTCAGATGACTCCAACACTCCTGAACTCCCGCAGCTGATCTGATGAGTAACCGAGTTCTGTGCAGATCTCTTCGGTGTGCTCACCGAGCATCGGCGAGCGGACGATGTCTACTGGCGAGTCTGAGAGCCGCAGTGGGGCACCAACCGTCTTGAACGGCCCACGTTCGGGGTGGTCGACAGTGACGATCGCGCCGAGTTCCTGCAGCGTCTCGTCCTCGATCAGTTCTTTCGTACTGAGCACCGGCCCACAAGGGACGTTGAGGGCGTTCAGCGCGTCCAAGGCTTCCCACTTGGTGTGCCGTTGGCTCCAGTCCTCGATCAGCGCGAACACCTTGTCCAACTTTGGCAGTCGATCCTCCGGGCGAGCCCAGTCAGGGTGGTTGGCAAGGTCGGGTCGGCCGATTAGCTCCGCCAGCGGGGCCCAGAGGGCAGGCTGGATGATCACGTAGATGTAGTCGTTGGGATCGTCGCCCTTGGTCCGGACGGCCCACCCCGGTTGGCCGCCGCCGGATGCGTTGCCCGATCGAGGGACCGCGTCGTTGAACGTGTCGTTGGGGTATTCGTGCAGGGGGCCGTGTTCGAGCCGTTGTTGGTCGCGCAGCTTCACGCGGCAGAGGTTGAGCACGGCCTCTTGCATCGCGACCTGAACTCGCTGTCCACGACCGGTATTCGTACGCTGGTAGAGCGCTGCCAGGATCGCAGCGACCAAGTGGATACCGGTCCCCGAATCGCCGATCTGTGCACCGGTGGCGGTGGGTGGCCCGTCCTCGAAACCGGTCGTCGCCATGGAGCCGCCCATCGCCTGTGCGATGATCTCGTACGCTTTGAAGTTGAAGTACTTGCCGGGACCGAATCCCTTGATAGAGGCATAGATCAGCCGCGAGTTTATCTCCTGAAGCCGCGGCCAATCGAACCCGAACCGGTCGACGACACCTGGGCCGAAATTCTCCACCAGGATGTCGGCGCGCGACACCAGCTTGGTGAAGATCTCCTTGCCTTCGTCGCTCTTCATGTTGATGGTGATGCTGCGCTTGTTGCAGTTCAGCATCGTGAAATACAGGCTGTCCACGCCCGGGATGTCGCGGAGTTGATTGCGGGTGACGTCGCCGCTTCCCGGCGCCTCCAGCTTGATGACGTCTGCCCCTAACCAGGCAAGCATTTGGGTGGCCGACGGGCCTGACTGGACGTGTGTCATGTCGAGTACGCGGACGCCGTCTAGGGCCTTACCCACGAAATTCCTCCAAAAGCACCGTCATCGTAACGGGAGTCCGCTGTCGTCGTATACGGCGAGAGACCGCGGACCGTACCTGCTCAACTCCCTTGGGTCGCTTGACGGCAAACAAGCTCCAGTGCAAGGGGTTCGGCGGTCGCAGCGTCTTTAAGCGCCGGGCGACCGTGGCTGTGTACAGGAGACTGTATACCGTATGCGTCATGCCAGTTTGACCGATCTGACACCCCTTTGTCCAGGCCAGAGTGGACGTTCCGCCTGGGAAAATGCTGTGGAAAAAGAGACGCCCTGTGGTCGTCCAAATATTAGGCACATGAACTTGTTTGCCGTTTACAGCCCGGTGGGGACCCGTTGCGGAAAGGCCCCAGGTCGCCGACCTGGGGCCTTTTCCCTGCCCTTTCCAAGACCGGACTCAGCGCTTCAGACGACGACCTTCTGCTGGCGCCACGCGGCGATCGTATCGGCGTCGTAACCCAGTTCGGCCAGCACCTCATCGGTGTGCTCACCGAGCAGCGGTGCACCCTTGATGTCGGGCTTGAAGGCGGAGAACTTGATCGGGCTGCCCACGGTCAAGAACGTTCCGCGGCCCTTCTGCTCCACCTCGACGACGCTGCCGCTCTTACGCAGGTCGGCATCGACCGCCAGCTCCTTCATCGAAAGCACCGGCGCGCAGGGCACCTCCCACTTGCGCAGGATGTCGACCGCCTCGTACTTGGTCTTGTCGGCCAGCCACTTTTCGATCTCAGCGAAGATGTCGAAGATCTTGTCCTGGCGGGCACGCGCGGTGCTGTAGCCGGAGTCCTCGGCCCATTCCGGCCGGCCGATAGCCTCGGCCGTCCGCGCCCAGTTCTGCTCCTGAATGGTGAAGTAAATGTAGGCGTTCGGGTCGGACTCCCAGCCCTTGCACTTGAGCACCCAGCCCGGTTGGCCGCCGCCACCCGCGTTTCCGCCACGGGGCACCGCTTCGCCAAACTCGCCGTTGGGGTACTGCGGGTACTCCTCCAGGTAGCCAACCCGCTCCAAGCGCTGCTGATCACGCAGTTTCACCCGGCACAGGTTGAGCACTGAGTCCTGCATGGAGGCCGACACCTTCTGACCCTCGCCGGTCTTGTCGCGCGCGATCAGTGCGGTCAGGATGCCGATCAACAGGTGCATACCGGTGTTGGAGTCGCCAAGGGCGGCACCGCTGACGGTCGGCGGGCCATCCCAGAACCCGGTGGTCGACGCACCGCCGCCGGCGCACTGTGCGACGTTCTCGTAGACCTTGAGGTCGTTCCACGACGAGTCGTCGTTGAAGCCCTTGACCGAGCCGAAGATCAGGCGCGGGTTCCACTCCTGGAGCTTGTCCCAGGACAGGCCCATGCGATCCATGGCGCCGGGGGCGAAGTTCTCGACCAATACGTCGGCGCCACGGACCAGCTTCTCCATCACCTCCAGGCCTTGTGGTGACTTCGTGTCGATGGCAAGCGAGCGTTTGTTGCTGTTGAGCATCGTGAAGTAGAGGGCGTCAAGATCGGGGATGTCGCGCAACTGATTACGAGTCACGTCACCCCCGCTCGTGCGCTCCACCTTCAGGACGTCGGCGCCAAACCAGGCGAGCATCTGGGTACACGCCGGGCCCGCCTGAACGCCGGTGAAGTCGATAACCTTGATCCCTGACAACGGCAGTTGGGTCATGAAACATTTCCTTTCTTTCGTCGTGCTTGTAGTCGTCTCGTTGTGATGTGCCGGCTGACAACCAGCCGTTTGTGCGCGCGCTCAGGGCTTCTTGGAGATGCCCTTGGGGTTGAGATGGGCGATGTTGCCGCTCTCTGTGCCGTCGGAGGGGTCGATCACGCAGTCGATCAAGGCCGGCCTGCCAGAGGCCAGGGCTTCCCGCAATGCTGCCGCGACCTCACGGGGGGTCGCGGCGTGACATCCGTTGCCGCCGAAGGCCTTGATCATGAACTCGTGACGAGCCCGCAGCGCGGTCGGTGCAGGGTCCGCGGAGCCCGAATCCTCATCACCGCGATAGACACCGCCATTGTTGAGGATCACGATGACGATGGGCAGGTTATAGCGACAGATCGTCTCCAGCTCCATTCCGCTGAACCCGAAAGCGCTGTCACCCTCGATCGCGACCACCGGTTCGCCGGTCTCTATGGCCGCCGCGATCGCATAGCCCATACCGATGCCCATGACGCCCCAGGTTCCGCTGTCCAGTCGATGGCGCGGTAGCTGCATACCGATCGTGTTGCGCGCCAGGTCCAGGGCGTTAGCTCCCTCGTTGACGACGTAGACCTGCGAGTTGTCGTGCAGGACATCGCGGATCGCCTGCAACGCGCCAAGGAACTTCATCGGGTGCGCGGCCTGCGCGGCCGAGAGGCGGTCCTCCATCTTCGCGACATTTTGCGCCGCTCTCGCCGAGAGTTCCTCGCGCCACGGCGCCGCTACGCTGATCTGGTCAGGCTTGGTGCGCTCGAGCAGAGCCTGCATCACCGAGCCGATGTCACCAACAAGCGGTGCCGCGATCGGCTGATTGCTGTCCATTTCGCTGGCCTCGATGTCGATCTGAATAAACGTGGCGTCCGGATTCCACTGCGGCGCATCACCATGCCCGAGCAGCCAGTTCAGCCGCGCACCTACCAGCATCACGACATCGGCCCCACGCAGGGCCAACGACCGGGCGGTCGCCACCGATTGCGGGTGGTCATCGGGCAGCAACCCCTTGGCCATCGACATCGGCAGGAACGGCAACCCGGTGCTTTCCACGAATTCGCGGATCTGCTCATCGGCCTGGGCGTAGGCAGCACCTTTGCCCAGCACAATCAAAGGCCGCTCGGCAGCGGCGAGCAGATCGATCGCGGCGTCTACTGCCTCGAGTTCGGGCAGTTGGCGCGGCGCCGGATTGACCACACTCCAGATCGTCGCCGCGGCGGACTGCGCGTCGATGACCTCGCCGAGCACAGCGGCCGGGATGTCCAGGTAAACGCCGCCGGGACGTCCAGACGCCGCGGTGCGAATCGCCCGCGCCACGCCACGGCCGATGTCTTGGGCCCGCGATACGCGATACGCCGCCTTGGCGAACGGCCTGGCCGCCGCCAGCTGATCCATCTCCTCGTAGTCGCCCCGCTGCAGATCGACCAGATGACGCTCACTGGATCCCGAAATCTGCACCATAGGGAAACAATTCGTAGTCGCGTTGGCCAGGGCCACCAGCCCATTGAGGAAGCCCGGAGCCGACACCGTCAAGCAGATACCGGGCTTCTTGGTCAAGAATCCAGCCGCGGCCGCCGCGTGGCCCGCAGCACTCTCATGACGAAAACCGATGTAGCGGATACCCGATGCCTGCGCAACCCGAGCAAGGTCAGTAATCGGGATGCCCACCACCCCGTAGATGGTGTGCACATCGTTGAGCGCAAGCGCGTCGACGACCAGGTGGATCCCATCGGTGAGAGGACCCGTGCCGTCGGCACCCTCGGACTTGTTGTCTCCCCCGGTAGCGACGCTCATGACGCATACCCTTTCTGGCTGTTCACGCCTTGCGTTATTTCGTTGCTCTCAGCTTTCCGTGCCGTAGATCCGCACGTCCAAGACTTGTCATCACTCACT
>JBEKNM010000224.1:0-7134 GCA_049522835.1 Mycobacterium sp. | reverse complement strand
CACGAGTAGACAGAACAGGATCGAAGAGCCGTGAAGGTGAACCCGAGCGTCAAGCCAATCTGTGACAAGTGCAGGGTGATCCGTCGGCATGGGCGGGTCATGGTGATCTGCTCAGATCCACGTCACAAGCAGAGACAGGGTTAGGCCTAGCTTCGACCAGGGCCCGGCCACCACAACTGAATGCAGACCTCCCAGCACCAATGAGCGGCTGGCATCTATCACGAGATGGGCCAGCTCATCCACGCCCGGACGGAGGCCGGGCCCCGCGAACTCGCGGGAACGGACTGGGATCAGACCTCCGCGAAGAAAGAAAAGGTAACGCCACCTATGGCTCGACTAGTCGGCGTCGATCTGCCGCGCGATAAGCGGATGGAGATCGCCCTGACCTACATCTTTGGCATCGGCCGTACCCGCTCCAACGAAATCTTGGCGGCTACCGGTATCGATCGGGACCTGCGCACCAGGGATCTCACTGATGACCAGCTGACCCACCTGCGTGACTACATCGAAGCCACTCTCAAGGTGGAGGGTGATCTGCGCCGCGAGGTGCAGGCAGACATCCGCCGCAAGATCGAGATCGGCTGCTACCAGGGTCTGCGGCACCGCCGCGGCCTGCCGGTGCGCGGCCAGCGCACCAAGACCAATGCGCGGACCCGCAAGGGCCCCAAGCGCACCATCGCGGGCAAGAAGAAGGCCAGGTAACCCATGCCACCGAAGAAGGCAGGCGCGGCGGCTCCCAAAAAGGGACAGAAGACCCGCAGGCGGGAAAAGAAGAACATCCCGCACGGCGCGGCGCACATCAAGAGCACCTTCAACAACACGATCGTGACCATCACCGACCCGCAGGGCAACGTCATCGCCTGGGCTTCGTCGGGACACGTCGGCTTCAAGGGCTCGCGGAAATCGACGCCGTTCGCCGCTCAGCTGGCGGCCGAGAACGCCGCACGCAAGGCCCAGGAGCACGGGGTGCGCAAGGTCGACGTGTTCGTGAAGGGCCCGGGCTCGGGCCGGGAGACAGCGATCCGGTCGCTGCAGGCCGCGGGCCTGGAGGTCGGCGCGATCTCCGATGTCACCCCCCAGCCGCATAACGGCTGCCGTCCGCCCAAGCGACGCAGGGTCTAGGAGGAGAAGCAACCATGGCTCGTTACACCGGACCCATGACCCGCAAATCGCGCCGGCTGCGCACCGACCTCGTCGGTGGTGACCAGGCTTTCGAGAAGCGTCCTTACCCGCCCGGCCAGCATGGCCGCGCGCGGATCAAGGAAAGTGAATATCTGCAACAGCTGCAGGAGAAGCAGAAAGCGCGTTTCACCTACGGTGTGATGGAAAAGCAGTTCCGCCGCTACTACGAAGAGGCCGTTCGCCACTCCGGCAAGACGGGTGAGAACCTGCTGCAGATTCTGGAGAGCCGCCTCGACAACGTGGTCTACCGCGCCGGGCTGGCTCGCACCCGCCGGATGGCCCGCCAGCTGGTCAGCCACGGGCATTTCACGGTCAACGGCGTGCATGTCGACGTACCCAGCTACCGGGTGTCGCAGTACGACATCATCGACGTGCGGGACAACTCGCTGAACACGGTGCCGTTCCAGATCGCACGCGAGACGTCGGGTGACCGCCCGATCCCGAGCTGGCTGCAGGTCGTGGGAGAGCGCCAACGCATCCTGATCCACCAGTTGCCCGAGCGGACGCAGATCGACGTGCCGCTCACCGAGCAGCTGATCGTCGAGTACTACTCGAAGTAAGACCCAGTCTTCCGCCACTGCGGCCGCAGCGGCGGGACACCCTGGAGCCGCAGCCGCGGCGACAGGAAACCTGCGCGGCATCAAATAGCGGGTGCCGAGAAGGAGAAAAGAAACACCCATGTTGATCTCACAGCGACCCACACTGGCCGAGGACATCCTCACCGACAGCCGGTCCCAGTTCGTCATCGAACCGCTGGAGCCGGGTTTCGGTTACACCCTGGGCAATTCGTTGCGTCGGACACTGCTGTCGTCGATTCCCGGTGCGGCTGTCACCAGCATTCGCATCGACGGCGTGCTGCACGAGTTCACCACAGTGCCCGGGGTCAAAGAAGATGTGACCGACATCATCCTGAACCTCAAGGGTCTGGTCGTGTCCTCCGAGGAGGACGAGCCGGTCACGATGTACCTGCGCAAGCAAGGTCCGGGCGAGGTCACCGCCGGCGACATCGTGCCGCCCGCCGGTGTCACGGTGCACAACCCCGGCCTGCACATCGCCACGCTGAACGACAAGGGCAAGCTCGAAGTCGAGCTCGTCGTCGAGCGTGGCCGCGGCTACGTCCCGGCCGTGCAGAACCGGGCTTCAGGCGCCGAAATCGGCCGTATCCCAGTCGATTCCATCTACTCGCCGGTGCTCAAGGTGACCTACAAGGTGGATGCCACCCGTGTCGAGCAGCGCACCGACTTCGACAAGCTGATCCTGGATGTGGAGACCAAGAGTTCGATCAGCCCGCGGGACGCACTGGCTTCGGCCGGTAAGACGCTGGTCGAGTTGTTCAGCTTGGCACGCGAACTCAACGTGGAGGCCGAAGGGATCGAGATCGGGCCGTCGCCGGCAGAGGCCGACCACATCGCGTCGTTCGCGTTGCCGATCGACGACCTCGATCTGACCGTGCGGTCCTACAACTGCCTCAAGCGCGAGGGTGTGCACACCGTGGGCGAGTTGGTCTCGCGCACTGAGTCCGACCTGCTCGACATCCGCAACTTCGGTCAGAAGTCCATCGACGAGGTGAAGGTCAAGCTGCACCAGCTCGGTCTGTCGCTCAAAGACAGCCCGCCTAGCTTCGACCCCTCGGAGGTTGCGGGCTACGACGTCGCCACCGGCACCTGGTCCACCGAGGGTGCCTACGACGACCAGGACTACGCCGAAACCGAACAGCTCTAAACGGCTTTTCGACTAGACAGGAGCGTCAGCAATGCCAAAGCCCACCAAGGGCCCTCGCCTCGGCGGGTCGTCTTCGCACCAGAAGGCCCTTCTGGCCAACCTGGCCACGTCGTTGTTCGAGCACGGCCGGATCAAGACGACCGAGCCGAAGGCCCGTGCGCTGCGCCCGTATGCGGAGAAGCTGATCACGCATGCCAAGAAGGGCACGCTGCACAACCGTCGAGAGGTTCTGAAGAAGATCCGCGACAAGGATGTGGTGCACGCCTTGTTTGCGGAGATCGGTCCGTTCTTCGCCGACCGCGAGGGTGGATACACACGCATCATCAAGGTTGAGGCGCGTAAGGGCGACAACGCCCCGATGGCCGTAATCGAATTGGTGCGGGAGAAGACGGTGACGTCGGAGGCCGATCGGGCACGTCAGGTGAAGTCTTCGAAGAAGGCGGCTGCACCTGCGGCAGCAGCGGCGGCACCCCAGGCGGCGGTCGAGCCTGAGGCGGCGGTCGGTCCGACAGCCGAAGAGACCGCGCCCGAAGCTGAGGCTGAAGCCACCAGCAAGACTGAAGTGACCGAGGCTGAAGCCGCCGGCGAGACCGAAGAGGCCAAGCCGGCCGAAGAGGCTTCCACCGACGAGGCTGACGAGGCCGTCGAGAATTAGTGAGGACGTCCGTCTTCGGCTCGATATCGCCTACGACGGAACCGATTTCGCAGGCTGGGCAGCTCAGGCCGGGCAGCGCACTGTCGCCGGCGTTCTCGATGAGGCGTTGACGACCGTTTTCCGCACGCCGGTGCGGCTACGCGCGGCTGGGCGCACCGACACCGGAGTGCATGCCGGCGGGCAGGTGGCCCACGTCGATGTGCCGGTCGACGCGTTGTCGAATGCCTACCCGCGCTCACCACGCGCCGGTGATCCGGAATTCCTGCCGCTGCTGCGCCGTCTTGGCCGGTTCCTGCCTGCCGATGTCCGGGTTCTCAAAATCATGCGCGCCCCAACGGGTTTCGATGCCCGCTTCTCTGCGCTGCGGCGCCATTACCTGTATCGGTTGTCGACGGCTCCGTACGGCGTGGAGCCACACCACGCGCGCTACATCACTGCCTGGCCGCGCGTCCTGGACCTGGATGCGATGAGCGTTGCGTCACGAGGCCTGGTGGGGTTGCACGATTTTGCGGCATTCTGTCGTCACCGGGATGGTGCCACCACCATCCGCGACCTGCAGCGGTTGGACTGGTCGCGCGAGGGCGATGTGATCAGCGCGCACGTCACCGCCGACGCGTTCTGCTGGTCGATGGTGCGGTCACTGGTCGGTGCGTTGCTGGCCGTCGGCGAGCACCGGCGCCCGGCCTTGTGGTGCCGCGAGTTGCTCACTGCCACCGGCCGGTCCAGCGACTTCGCGGCCGCACCGGCGCACGGGTTGACGCTGATAGGCGTGGACTACCCGCCCGACGACCAACTGGCCGCGCGGAACTTGATCACCCGCGATCTGCGCACGCGCTAGACCTTGCCCGCGACGAAATTTCGCGGCCTGGCTTGTCATCCCGGGCACGTAGCCAGGGTCACTGGGGGTGCGATCAACATCGCGGCGGCCGCGATGAATGCGGCAGCCGCCAGGCCGGCGAAAACGGTGCACCCGTGGGTTTATAGCGTCACGCCTCATGACGCGATGTCACGGGCTTATTGACAGTGCTTCACTGAATCGCTGTGACCAGTCCGGGGCTCGGCGCGACGGAACCGTGTATCGACGGGGCAGACCCGGGTGTCTGCGGACCGGGCGTCTTCGGGCCGTACCCGGGCGTGCGCGGGGCGTATCCCTGTATCTCCGGCCCGAACCCGGGCACCTGCTGGCCGGTCCCGGCCAAGAGCTTGGATGCAACGAAAGCGGCTGCCTGGGTGGTGTAGACGGGAACGTAGCCCTCGGTGTGCCCGCTCCACTCATTGCCCGGACCCGCGTGACAAATCGGGTCGTCGGGGTTGCACAGGTCGATTGCCTTGGAACCGAACAGTGGGCTCAGGGTCGGCAGCGATCCGCCTGCGCGATCAGCCACGTCGCCGAACGTAGCAACCGCCGCGACGTTGTTGGCGTACTCCGGCGGGAGCGAACTGCCCCAGCTGATGCCGCCGATCGGGACGCCGGCCACGATGTCGATCACGTCCGCGCCTTGCGAGTAGCCGCCCAATACGATCTTGGTGTTCGGGCACGAGGACGCCATGGACTTGACGTGTGACACGACGTCGTTGGCGCCGTCGCCGGTGTGTATCTGGAGCTTGCTGGCGTCATAGTTCACCCCGTACGTCCCGATGTTCATGCCGCCGGTCTGCTGGCGCAGCGAGTCGACGAAGGAGTCGCCGACCCGGCCGAGGCCGGGTGGCTCGTTGGTTCCGCGCGCGAAGGTGACCTCGGCGTCCGGGCAGTCCGCGTGCGCGACCGGAGCGACGCTTGGGATAAAGAGCCCGAAGGCAGCGCTGACTAGGGCAGCAGCGCCCAGACTGACCCAGCGACCGGCTGACCGTGCGCTGCCCGCCCGAGGGCTACGTATGCGGTGAAGAGTCACCCGGTAATTTTACCCGTAACCGCCGGGACGAAACCCATGCGCTTGTGATAAAGCCCTCGGCTCACGGTCTGACGTGAGCCGAGGGCACCGTCGAATCTGGCGCTTCGCGGCGTTACACCGCGAGTAACCGTTCGAAGAACTCGCGGTAATGCATCAGGGCCACGCGGAGATCTTCGGTGGACGCTTCCTCGCCGCGAGCCCACTGCTCTTCGAGACGTGAGCGCGCGCCCGCGAAACCGCTTGTGAGCTGTTCGACCAGGTCGGAGACCAGGCCATCGGCCTTGTGGACGCACTCCTTGGGGTCATCGACGAAGCCCGCCTGGACGGCGGCCCACCGGGTACGCATGTCTGCGAGCTCGTCGTCGGCGAACAGCAATTCCTCTGGTGATGATTCGCGTTCGGTGCTCAAATGCTCCGCGGATACCTCTTCTGCAGGTACCGCAGCCGCACCATTGGTTGCTGATCCGCTGGCCGAGGGATCCTCCGGTGCGCTCGACGGCAGTGATGGTTCGGCCGCAGCGGTTGAGGGGTCGGCCGACGCTGCCGGCTCGGTGGGCTCGCTCACCGGTGGTGTTTCTGCGTCCGCGGTCTGGGACTCATCGTAGGAATCGGTCAGTTTTTCCTGATCGTGCGTTGTCATGCGCTTGCCTCCTTGTGTGCTTCCTTGTCCGTGGTTTCGAGGTCCGTGGTTTCGAGCAACGCCTCGAACAGCGCCCGGTAGTGCACGAATGCCTCGCGCTGCTGCTCGGTGCTGACATCACCCTGGTGCTGGGCTAGATGAATGCCGTGCGCGGTGCGGTAGTTCTCGACGATCTGCGGGTGGTCCACCGAGATGTCAGCCGCCCGCTGATCGAAGTCGTCGACGGGATAGCCGCGTTCGCGCATCACCTCGGTCACCAGCCGATCGGCGACGCCGACGGCGGTTGCTGGATTATCGACGAACCCGGTCTGCACCTCGTGCCAGCGGGTGGTGAAATCCGATAGGGCTGACGGTGTCAACGCAACAATGTCGAGTTTGTCTCGGCTGCGTTCCCGGGCGGTGAGTTCTTTCTCGGCCGACTTTTGGTCTCCGGTCTCCGACTCCAGACGCTCGTACTCGCGGCCATAGTGCTGTTTGAGGCGCTCTGTCTTCTTGCGACTGCGCACCACGCTTGCGGCGACGATCACCACGGCGACCACGACGACGACGGAGGCCGCGATCAAAATCCATTCCCAAATGGGCATTTCGTGCTCCTCTCGTACACCTGTTGAATTACCCGATCGGCACCGGCGCAAACGTCAGTTTGTGATGTGCGCCACCCCGCGACCCGGTGGGATAAAACCCTGCAGCTGTGGATGAGCTGCGCACCGCACTCGACTGCCGGTCTAACGTGAGCGGAACGGATAAAGGGATCGTGGGGGGAGTAGGGGAGTAGTGGCGCGCCAGCCGACGACTTGGCTGCACGTCAGCGGTTATCGATTTCTGCTGCGCCGCATCGAGTCCGCGTTGCTGGGTGCAGACAGCAACGCGGCCAGTGAGATGCTGCGTGCGCAGATGGTTTCGCTGACGGCCGGGTGCGTAGTGGCGGCCGTCGCAGTGATGGCATGCGCGTTCCTGGCCGTGTTGCGACCGCAGGCACGCATCGATCAAGCGCGGATCGTGATGGGCCAAGAATCCGGAGCGCTGTACGTCCGGGTAGGCGA
>JBEKNM010000223.1:0-7145 GCA_049522835.1 Mycobacterium sp. | reverse complement strand
CGCCGTCCGCACCCCGATCGGGAAGGGCAAACCCAGCGGCGCGCTGCACGATGTATTGCCCGCCGACCTGCTGGCGCACAGCCTGCGTGAACTGGTAGCACGCACGGGCGTGGACCCGGTACAGATCGACGATGTCATCGCCGGTGCCGTCACCCAGGTCGGCGACCAGGCGGTCAACATCGCACGCAATGCGTTGTTGGGTGCCGGATTCCCGGAGTCGGTTCCCGGCGTCACGATCGACCGTCAATGTGGCAGCAGCCAGCAGGCCATCAGCTTCGCCGCGCAGGGCGTGCTCGCCGGCGCCTACGACGTCGTCATCGCGGGCGGGGTGGAGTCCATGAGCCGCGTCCCGATGGGCAGCTCGGTACTGCCGGGCAGCAATCCGTTTGGCGAGGATATGCCGCAGCGCTATCCCGAGGGCCTGGTGCCGCAGGGCATCAGCGCCGAACTGATCGCCGCCAAGTGGGGCTTCGCGCGCACCCAACTTGACGAGTTCTCCGCCGATAGCCACAACAAAGCCGCCCGCGCCACCAAGGACGGGCTCTTCGACAACGAGCTGATCCCGATCGCCGGCCTTTCCACCGACGAGATCATCAGGCCCGCCACCACGGTGGAGACGTTGGCTGCGTTGCAACCGGCGTTCTACAGCGACGCGATGAAAGCCCGTTTCCCGCAGATTAATTGGCAAATTACGCCTGGCAACTCCTCACCGCTCTCGGACGGCAGTGCCGCGGTACTGATCACCACCAGCGAGGTCGCCAAAAAGCTGGGCCTGCGCCCCTTGGCCCGGATCCACACCACGACCGTGGTGGGGTCCGACCCGCTGTACATGCTGACCGGAGTCATCCCGGCCACCGAGAAGGTGTTACGTCGGGCCGGCCTGAGGCTGGCCGACATCGACCTGTTCGAGGTGAACGAGGCGTTCGCGCCCGTCGTGCTGGCTTGGGCTCAGGAGACCGGGGCGGATCTGGCCAAGACCAACGTCAACGGCGGCGCCATCGCGATCGGCCACCCGCTGGGTGCCAGCGGTGCCCGCATCATGACCACGCTGGTCAACGCCCTGGAGCAACACGGAAAGCGGTACGGTTTGCAGACCATGTGCGAGGGCGGCGGAATGTCGAACGCCACCATCATCGAGCGCCTCGCTTAATAACACCCGACACCAACGAAGGGTCGCGGCGATGAACGTGATACGTGCAGCCGCAGTGCAACTCAGCCCGGTGCTCTATAGCCGCGAGGGGACGATCGAACGGGCAATCGGCAAGATCGAGCAATTGGGCCGCCAAGACGTGCAGTTCGCGACCTTTCCGGAGACGGTGGTGCCGTACTACCCGTACTTCTCGTTCGTTCAGCGTCCGTTCGAGATGCGCTCCGAACACCTCAGGCTGCTGGATCAGGCGGTCACGATACCGTCGCCGGCGGTCGACGCGATCGGTGCGGCGGCCCGAGCTGCCGGCATGGTGGTGTCCATCGGGGTCAACGAGCGCGACGGTGGTTCGCTGTACAACACGCAGTTGTTGTTCGATGCCGACGGCACCCTGCTTCAGCGCCGGCGCAAGATCACGCCGACCTACCACGAACGGATGATCTGGGGACAGGGCGACGGCAGCGGATTGCGGGCGATCGACAGCGCGGTCGGACGGATCGGGCAGCTGGCGTGTTATGAGCACTTCAACGCGCTGGCGCGCTACGCCCTGATCGCCGACGGCGAGCAGATCCATTCGAGCATGTTTCCAGGATCGTTCGGTGGCGACCTATTCGCGCAACAAACGGAAATCAGCGTGCGCAATCACGCTCTCGAGTCAGGTGCCTTCGTCGTCAATGCCACCGCCTGGCTCGACGCGGATCAGCAGGCGCAGATCATGGCCGACACGGGTTCTCCGATTGGCCCGATCTCCGGCGGCCATTTCACCGCGGTCATCACGCCCCAGGGCGAGTATCTGGGCGAGCCGCTGCGCTCCGGCGAGGGCGAGGTCATAGCTGACCTCGACTTGTCATTGATCAACACCCGAAAGGTCCTCATGGATGCCGGCGGTCACTACAGCCGGCCCGAACTGCTGAGCCTGCTGGTGGATCGCACCCCGAGTGCGCATCTGCACGATCGCTTCGAGCACCATGCGGGTGTCGATTTCGAGGAGGCCGAGTATGAGCACGTCTGATCCGCTCGAAACCCGCTTCGAGGGTGTGCGGGTGCGCTACGCCAGCGAAAAGAGCTACGACGAGCTGGTGGCTGCGTTGCTGGCCGACATCGGTGAGCGGCCGGTTTCGCTCGACGACTTGGCGAAAGCACCAAACAGCTGGGAGTCGTATCAGCGGCAGGTCGAACCCTACGTGGGGCCAAGCGGATTCATGTTGTTCAAGCTGTTCGACCATGGCGCCTGGATCACCAAGGCCGGCATCGACCGCAAGGTGTTACGCGTCGTCCTCGGTAACCCGCTGATCGCCATCACGATGTTGCGGCACGACGTGAGCGCGGGTCTGTTCGCCCCGGTCGAGGTGCTACTCACGGACGAGGAGGACGATGGCAGCAGTCTGACCTACGTCAAGCCGTCGTCACTGATGGTCGTCCAACAGAATCCAGCATTACTTAGTGCCGCACAGGAACTCGACGCCAAGTTGGCCGCGCTGGCCGCCAAGGTCACAAGCAGTTAGGCAGCCAAGTCGTCGTCGGCTCCGGTGACCTGTGCAGCCGCGGCGCGCTTGTTGCGACGCCAACCTCGAACCGTGGCGATAGCGGTCTTGAGCCCGCGGCGGCGCCCGGTCGTCGGGTCGGTGCCCGCGAAGCCCGGCTCCAGTTCAGCGAACATCCGCTCGCTGCGGGTCTCCGGCGCGTCGTCAGCGTTGTCGAGCAAGTACTTGTCCGGCAGCGACAGTTTGGCGATGGTGCGCCACGTCTTGCCGTATTGCGCCAGGAATGAGCCTGTGGTGTAAGGCAAGTCGTACTTGTCGCAGACCTCGCGCACCCGCACCGAGATCTCGTGAAGGCGGTTGCTCGGCAGGTCGGGGTACAGGTGGTGTTCGATCTGGTGGCACAGGTTTCCGCTCATGAACCGCAGCACGGGGCCGCCCTCAAAGTTGGCGCTGCCCAGCATCTGGCGCAGGTACCACTGGCCCTTCGTTTCGCCGATCATGTCGGTTTTGGTGAACTTCTCTGCGCCGTCGGGGAAATGCCCGCAGAAGATGACGGCGTTGGCCCACACGTTGCGGATCACGTTGGCTACCGCATTGGCCTTCAACGTGGATGTGTAGGACGCGCCGGGCGACAGTGAGGTAAGCGCCGGGAACGCGACATAGTCCTTGAGCACCTGACGGCCGGCCTTGGCCAAGAACTCTTCTGTCCTGTGCCGGGCTTCCTCCTGATCCATCCGGCGCTTCGCGATCTTGCCGAGCTCGACGTGCTGCAAGCCGACGCCCCATTCGAAGCCGATCGCGAGCAGGGTGTTGAAAAGCAGGTTGAAGATGTTGAAGCGCTTCCAGCGCTGGTCTCGGGTGACGCGCAGCAGGCCGTAGCCGACGTCGTCGTCCATCCCGAGAATGTTGGTGTACTTGTGGTGCACGAAGTTGTGGGTGTACCGCCAATGCTTGGACGACCCGCCCATGTCCCACTCCCACGTGGAGGAATGAATCTCCGGGTCGTTCATCCAGTCCCACTGGCCGTGCATGACGTTGTGGCCGATCTCCATGTTCTCGATGATCTTGGCCACGCCTAGGGTCACGGTGCCTGCCCACCATGCCGAGCGCCGCGAACTGGCGGCCAGCAGCAGCCGACCGGTTACCTCCAGCGCTCGCTGCCCCGCAATGGTGCGACGGATGTAGCGCGAGTCCCGCGCGCCGCGTGAGTCTTCCACGTCCTGGCGGATGGCATCCAGCTCAACGGCCAGGTTCTCGATGTCCGCGTCCGTCAGATGCGCGAATACGTCGACGTCTGTGATCGCCATCGTCTTCATCTCCCTGCGGTCGTAGTGTGGTCAGTTACCTACGTTATCGTAACCTACGATTCCGTAGGTTACCTGTGAGTAGCCTTTAGATGTCGAGCGTGCAATTACCTGACGCCGACGAAATGCAGGTCTGGACTCGGGTTCCGGGCTCGTGTTCCTGACCCGTTCGCAGATCCCGGACGTGGCCTTCGACCAGGCTGACCACGCACGACTGACAGATTCCCATCCGGCAGCCGAAGGGCATCTGCACACCGACGCCCTCACCTGCGTCCATCAGCGACGTCGCCGCATCGGCGGCCACGCTGCGCCCACTCCGCGCGAAGGTGACCGTTCCGCCCGCTCCAGCGGGGGCCGCCTTGGACACCGCGAACCGCTCCAAGTGCAGCCGGTCGCGGATGCCTGCCGACGACCAGACCTTCTCAGCCTGATTGAGCATGCCCTCCGGTCCGCAGGCCCAGGTCTGGCGTTCGCACCAGTCCGGCACCTCCTGACTCAGCCGGGCAAGGTCGAGCCGACCCTGCGTGCGGGTCGCACGCACCCGCAACCGATAGCCGGGGTGGTCGGCCGCCACTGCGGCCAACTCGGCGCCAAACATCACGTCAGATTCGGTGGGCGCCGAGTGCAGGTGCGTGATGTCAGCAATTTGGTTGCGGCGCACCAGCGTTCGCAGCATCGACATCACCGGTGTGATTCCAGACCCGGCGGTGAGGAACAGAATCGACGGCGGCGCCGGGTCGGGCAGCACGAAATTGCCCTGGGGCGCGGCCAGCCGCACGATGGTCCCTGGCTCCACGCCGGCCACCAGGTGGCTGGACAGGAATCCTTCGGGCATCGCTTTCACGGTGATCGTCACCGTCCGAGCAGACCCGGACCCGGACCCGGACCCGGACGTCACAGCAGCCGGGCTCGACGTCAGCGAATACGACCGCCAGCGCCAGCGCCCGTCCACCAGCAACCCGATCCCGACGTACTGGCCCGGCTGGTAGTCGAAGCTGAAGCCCCAGCCCGGTTTGATGACCAGGGTCGCCGAATCTTCGGTCTCGCGACGGACCTGAAGAATGCGGCCCCGCAATTCCCGTGCGGACCATAGCGGATTGGCCAGATGCAGATAGTCGTCGGGCAATAGCGGCGTCGTGATGCGCGCGGCTATCTTGCGCAGCGTGTGCCAGCCGGGGTGCCTGTCGGCACCTGCGACGGTGGGCCGTTTGGTATCGCCGACATTGGCGGTAATCGATTCGTATTTCCTATCCATAGGAAGCTCCTGCTCGGGATGCGGCGTTTAGCTTCCGCCATGCGTTGGGGACAGTTCGACGTCCTCCGCCGTAGGCTACGGTACCGTAACTTACGGTACCGTATCTAGGCGTGAAGGCTTGAAATGCGTCACATCTAGAGGCGCGTCGCCGGGCGCTAAAGCAGGTCAAGCAGGAATGGCAGCTCCTGGTTTGCGTACCAGGCCAGGTCATGGTCCTGGGCGTCGCCGACAACCAGGTCTGCGTCCTCGTCGCCCAGGTCAGCGGCATCGATGACCTCAATCGCCTTGGTGACGTCCGGCTCAGCGCCGGCGTTGTCGACGTACGCGGCGATCACCTGGTCGATCGCGACAGGTGTGCCGAGTCTGACGACGGCGTCGTCGAGATCGGGACGGAACCTGACGTCGTCGACCTCTGCGGCCAGCACCGCGCGTCGCGGACGTAACGTGGCACCGGCGTCAGCCGCCAGCAGCCGCAGTGACGCCAACGCCGCCTCACGCAGCGCCACCTCGCCGAGCTCGTCGTCGCCACCCTCGGCATAAGCCTCGCGCAACGTCGGCGTCACCGCGAACGCGGTGCCGTTGACCGGCCACAACGAGCCATCTTTGACGAGCTGCTGCAACATCGCCAGAGTGGCCGGGATGTAGACCTGGATCATGAGGCGCGCGGGGCCATAACGTGGCGATCGCAAGGCCGGTGGAGCCGGCCGCAGCGGGTCGCCAGCTTGTGGCGGTGGCGATCGCAAGGCCGGTGGAGCCGGCCGCAGCGGGTCGCCAGCTTGTGGCGGTGGCGATCGCAAGGCCGGTGGAGCCGGCCGCAGCGGGTCGCCACTCAGCCCTTCGCCAGCAGGGTGGCCGCATGGTCGGCGACGTACGTCGACAGCTCTCGCGGGGGGCGTTGGTAGTTGCCACTCACCACCGGCCGGTCTGGCAACGTGACCTTCGGTTTCTCTACTTCGTGATAGGCGATCGTGGACAGCAGGTGGGCCATCATGTTCAGCCGCGCGTTCTTCTTGATATCCGATTCCACGACATACCACGGGCTGACCGGGGTATCGGTGTGCACCATCACCTCGTCTTTGGCGCGCGAGTAGTCCTCCCACCGATACACCGATTCCAAGTCCATCGGGCTCAGTTTCCATTGCCGGACCGGGTCGTTCAGGCGTGACTTGAACCGGCGCAGCTGTTCGGTTTCGGATACCGAAAACCAGTATTTGCGTAGCAGAATGCCGTCGTCGATCAGCATTTGCTCGAAGATCGGCGTCTGGCGCAAGAACAGCACATACTCTTGCGGCGTACAGAATCCCATGACTTTCTCGACGCCCGCGCGGTTGTACCACGACCGATCGAAGAGCACGATCTCCCCTTTCGCAGGTAGATGCGCGATATACCGCTGGTAATACCATTGACCGCGTTCCCGGTCGGTCGGCGCCGGCAACGCCGCGATATGGGCGATCCGCGGACTCAGGTATTCAGTGATCCGCTTGATCGCGCCACCCTTGCCCGCCGCGTCACGGCCCTCAAAGATCACCACCAGACGCGCACCGGTAGCCCGCACCCACTCCTGCAACTTCACAAATTCCGTTTGCAGGCGGAACAATTCGGCTTCATAGACATCGTTGGGGATCTTGCGCTCGGCCGGCGCGCCTGATTTCTTCGTCTTCGACTTCGCCGAGTCGCCGTTTTTAGTCGCGGTGCTCATCAACGGATGGTATATGCACGCACCGGTTTTGACCCCCCAACAACTAAGAGTTGACCCGTAATTGTCCACGGGTCTTGAGGTTCCAGAGTCCGGCAACGATGTGGAGGCTGTGGTTGATGGCCTGGCCGCGTCGTCGGCATTGCCGCAGGATTTGCCAGTCTTCGAGCCGGGCGATGACGTGTTCGACGCGGGCGCGGATGCGGCGGTGTTTGGGGTAGTGGTCGTCGCGGATGATCCGGGCTGTCGGTTGCGCGGC
>JBEKNM010000222.1:0-7155 GCA_049522835.1 Mycobacterium sp. | reverse complement strand
TCTGCTGCGAAAGTCTCGAGCCCGGGGCGATGTCGCCCTGCAGGATGTCTGTCCGTAGCTGCGAGGCCAGCCTCGCCGCGGAATTTCCGTATGCCATCCCGACTTATTGTATACGATCCAGGGACATCGTATGCGTAGTTTCCCTGGCGTCGAACCGAGCCGGACTGTTGTGCGCCTTCGCCATGTCACTGGTCCGCGGAGGCAGCTGGCGTACAGTCGGCGGGTATCACTTAAATCGCCTAAGTAAAATGAGTAGCCTTCGTGGAAAGAGGTTCGGTGGATGGCCCGCACTGAGAACGACACCTGGGATCTGGCGTCCAGCGTCGGAGCGACCGCAACGGCGGTCGCGGCATCGCGCGCGATGGCTTCCCAGCATCCGGATCCGCTGCTTGACGACCCCTGGGCCGACCCGCTCGTCCGCGCGGTGGGCATCGACACCTTCATCAAACTGATCGACGGCGAGATCGAGCCCACCGACGATCGCCCGCTGAACCGCCGGGCCATGAACGAGCAGATCACCGTGCGCACCCGCTACTTCGACGAATTCTTCTTGCAGGCAACCGGTTCAGGCATACGACAGGCCGTGATCCTGGCGTCTGGTCTGGACACCAGGGCCTACCGACTGCCGTGGCCGTCCGGCACGGTGGTGTACGAGATCGACCAACCTGAGGTCATCGATTTCAAGACGCGGACGCTGGCCGGCCTGGGCGCCGAACCCACCGCGCAGCGCCGCACCGTCGCGATCGACTTGCGCGACGACTGGCCGTCAGCGTTGGCAGAGGCCGGGCTCGACACCCGAAAGCCGACCGCCTGGAGCGCCGAAGGCCTCTTGGTTTACTTGCCGCCAGACGCGCAGGACCGCTTGTTCGATAACATCGCCGCCCTGTCAGCACCCGGCAGCCGGATCGCGACCGAACACCTGGACATGCGCGCCATCCCGTCGGACTGGGCGCAGAAGCTCACGGAGCGGTCCCGGCGCATCGGCTCCAACATCAACTTGGCCGAGTTGTTCTACACCGGCGATCGCAACAACGCCTCGGAGTACCTCACCGGGCACGGTTGGCGGGTCGAAATCCGAACCACCGAGCAGGCCTTTGCCGCCAACGGGTTCGAGTTGCCTAAAGACGAGCTGTCCTCGTTCGGCGGTGCCTCCGGCTATCTGACGGCGACCCTGTCTTAGGAGCACCCCAGGTCGTGGGCGTCAACGCCAGGGCCAATCAGCGTAGCTGCGGTGTTAAGCGCGGAGTCGAGCGGCGCGGTCCTGGATTCGCTGCCTTCGGGTATGCTGCGCGAAATCACGATGGCCCCCACCATTAGGACGACAATGCTCCACGCTCGTCGTTGCCGATCCGACTCGTCCCCGTCAAGTAGGCCGGCGATCCGGTCCACGAGTGCCGTCATCTTTCGTTGGTAGGCGTCTTTCACTTGCGATTGCGCACGCGAGACATCGGCGCTCAAGGCTGGCATCACGCAACCCTCGGCTGGGTCCAGGCTGTGGTCAGCGCTGATGTAGTCCTTTAGAAGGCTGATCAGGCGCGCCCGTCCCTCGGCGCGGGTGCTCGAATCCGTATCGGTGAGGAACGGTTCGCCCAGTGCGGCGTCGATGACGGCCTCGAGCATGGCTTCCTTGCTCGGAAAGTTCGAGTAGAACGCGCCAGACGTCACTCCCGCGGCAGCCGCGAGGCCGTCCACACCGATGCCGTTGAAACCACTTGTCTTCAACGAACGCGTACCAGCACGCAGCAACGCTTCGCGCGCTCGCTCCTTCTGATCCGGCGGATACCTCAACCGTCCTCCTTGACCCTCGGATAATCATAGGATAGCGTACGTTACATAACGAACGTGATTCTATGGCTGAGCGGAAGAACCCAATCTTGGCAACGGAGCCGACGGCAAATTTCGCGCCATAAACCCGAAGCACAGAAAGGTCCACTCAATGGCTAGCAACGAAGCGATCGAATTCGCGGACTTCCTCGCGACACTGAGCTCGCGATCCTCGGATCCGCATCTCGACCTACCGACGATTCGCGACATCATCGAGTCGATCCATCTGGCAACGAAAGAGCCTGAAGGCGTCAGCTACGTCGAGCAGATTGTTGGCGGCGTCGAGGCGCTCTGGTGTGTTCCTGCCGATAGCGATGACAGCGCGGTGCTGCTGCACAACCATATGGGCGGCACCGTCGTCGCGTCGATGCATTCCGACCGCAAGGCCGCTGCGCATATTGCCAAGGCAGCTGGTGTGCCGGCGCTGGTGCTGAACTATCGGCGATCCCCCGAACACAAATTCCCAGCACAGACCGAAGACGCTGACAACGCCTACAAGTGGCTGCTCGAGCAGGGCTACCGGCCGCAGAACATCGCCAGCGTCGGGCACTCGGTCGGCGGCAACTTCGCCGTCAGTCTTGCCCTGAGACTGCGCGATTCAGGTGCGGAGCTGCCCGGCGCGATCCTGTCCATCTCTCCCTGGGTCGACATGACGCTTTCCAACGCCACCATCGACAGCAACGCTGACGCCGACAAGCTTCTTTCACGTCCCTTGCTGGAGCTCTTTCGGTCCCTCTGGCTCGACGACACCGGCGTGGATTGGAACGACGCGCGCATCAATCTGCTTGTGGCTGATCTTTCCGGACTACCACCGACTGCGATCTATTTCGGTGCGGACGAGTTGCTGGCCGGCGAAGCAACGGAACTCGCGCAACGAGCCCAAGCGGCGGGCAACGACGTCTTATTACGATCGGTCCCCGCAGGCCAGCACTCATTCATCGTCGGCGCCGGATGGGTGCCTGAAGTAGATCAGGCCATCACAGAAATGGGCAGCTGGCTGCGATCGAAACTCGGACTCGGCCAACTTGCAGCCGCGGCGCGCATCTAATAGCGGCGCACGGCGCGGACAGTCCGACGGCTAAGGCACACTCGACGGCTAGAAATTCAGGCTGGGGAACATGACGCGGCCGGGGTCATACTTCTGCCGAACGGCGGTCAGCTGAGCTAGGTTCGGGCCAAAGTAGCGCGACGCCGGCTGGTTCGCCTCGAGGTAGTTGACGTAGCCGCCAACCGAATACGGTCGCACCGCTTGGTGTGCCGTGTTGAGCCAGCTGGTCGCTGCCGACGGGGAACCGGATGTTTCGACATACCACTGCACCAGCGCGGACTGCCGACGCCACGGAAAGGCTGTGGCCCCCGGCGCCACACTGGCAAGGGCGCCGTCGAGGGCGTGCATGATCGCCAACATGCGGCCCGCGCCACGAGGAAAGGCGTCGACCGCCGAGGCGATCCCCTGAGCGGCGGCCGGGGTGAGGGTCGAGAAGACATCAGATCCGCCGACATATCCGAGCGGCGACGGGTTGAGGTTCCCGACGGCCAGATATCTGACCAGGTCCAAGTAATTGAACGTGTGGTTGTCGGTCCCGGCCGGTTGGATTCCCACGGCATTGGTGATGGCGCTCGCCACGCTGTTGCCGGACCCGGCCGGACAGGTCGCCATGATGCGGCAATGCGTACCCGTCGCGTCGGTGGTGCTGTCAGCCAGTGCCCAGCTGTTTCGGTCGGCGGTACGCAGCCAATTCGCCCAACCGACGAGGACCTGCGCGAACGACTGCGGCGGGAAATTGAGGTTCACGACGTCGAGGTCCTTGGTGGGGAACGTGGCAAAGGTTAGCGAGGTCGTCACGCCGAAGTTGCCGCCACCGCCACCGCGCAGCGCCCAGAACAGGTCGGGATTATTGGCGGCAGACGCGGTGACCGCCCGGCCGCCGGGTAGCACCACTGACGCCGACGTCAATTGGTCACAGAGCAGGCCCGCATGCCGGGAATTGGCGCCTAGCCCACCGCCCAGGGCGTGCCCCGCGGCACCGACCGACGGGCAGGTACCCGTCGGGATGCCCCGGCCGGCCCCGGCCAGCACCTGGTGCATCGCATACAAACTGGTCGCGGGCGTCACGGTGACCTGGCCGGAGGCGGCGTCGTAATTGATTTCCCCGGGCAACTGGCGCAAGTCAAGCACCATGGTTCCGTTCGCCGTGGACGCCCCCACGTAGGAGTGCCCACCACTGCGCGGAGCGACCTTGAGGTTATTGGAAGCAGCAAATGCCATCGCCTTCTGCACGTCCGCCGGCGATGTCGGGGTAACGATCGCCGCCGGCGTCGAGTCGTTGTAGTTGGTGTTGAAAACCTGCTTGGCCGTCGCGAATTGCGCGCCGTTGTCCGGTGTTATCACTTGGCCGCCGATGGCGCCAGAAAGACCGCTCCAGCCCGAGCTATTCGGAGCGGCGGTAGCCCGGACCGAGCCGAAAACCGCGCCAGCGGCTAACGCTCCGACGGCACCCCGCAGAAACGTCTGCCGTGAGATCTCACCCGCCAACGTCGGCTCCCGCGAGTGCGTCATATCACGCATTGTCAACCACGGGAACCGCGGTGCCGCATGACGTGCCGCATGACAACCGAAAACGTGTCCGAACCTTTACCCAACCTGGCTGAACTTCTTGCGGTGAACAGGTCGCTCCTGATAACCCGCCCGACCCGGAGGCGGCGGCACTTGAGCCGATCGTGCGCCTGCCAGCCGACCTACTCGGCGGTAACTGGCCGACCCATGAAACCTCGCAGGAGTTCGCCTTGACGACGGCTGGGTTCCTGCACCTGCGGGCAAGTTGAGTACGCGCCGGCACTGACGGCATGACATGGGATGACCCCGCCGCCGCGGCCGGAATCGGTGAGGTCTGGTCGGTTGCGTCGGTGAACCAAGTTCGTTGTCGCACAATCATTTACCTATCTTTTCGGGGAGTCAACGAGAACCCCGATTCGCAAACCCGGACGTTGTGGTCGTCCTCCTACATTCTGTCAAGCGCTGACGCGGTTGCCACGAAGTTCATAGAATTCTCAAATACGAGCGCCCTCCGCGGTTCGCGTCGGAGGCCACACAAATATGCGTTTGATATGCGTTGCATCAGCCACCTTGAGATGAATTGCTTTCCCAAAAATACTGAAATACATCGCCGTTCGTTCGTGGGAGTTGGGCGATTACGAGGGATGATTCGCCAGATCGCTGGTGCGCAAATGGATTTCATTGATCACGAAACGCTTGAGTACAGCCCTCGCCGTCGATGCCCAAGGCGTGCGCACGACGGCTGAGGACAACGGCGTCCTCGACTTCGTTAACGAGAAGTTACCTCAAGTTACGAATGTCGGGAGATTCCAGTGTCTTTCGTAACAAAGGCGTGTCAGCGCACCGTCGCGGATGCTATCAGCGGCAGTCGTCGAGTCGCAGGGCTTCAATTCTGCGGGCTCTGTGACGGTCGCTGAAGCTGCCCCGTTGGCTGCGACCACCGTCGGCGGCGTGATCATCGCTGGTCGCGGCCAAGGCACCCGGTCAGAACGCTCCGGCGATCGCGGCCACGGTGTTTGGCCGATGACTGCGCTCGTGTTGGCGGCAGCAATCGCGCTGTCGCCACCAGCGATTAATCAGACACAAGGTCGCGAGTGTGTTTGGAATGGCCACCATGTTTTCCTTTGCCGCTGGACCGTGGACCCGCCACCAGCTCGCAGACGAATGCCGCCGACGACAACCGATTCCGCTTCCGCCAACTGGGTGGGGCAGACGCCTTCCTATGAGATTTCGGTTGACGCCGACGGGTTGTCCTCATGTGGATCTGGCAGTCGCTGCTGGAAGCAAAGCTGAGCCGGGCAGGACAGTCGTGTTGGCCATCGAGGCGCCGCCGTGCGGGTGCCATGGCGTCGCACTTACTTGACGCAGGGGGTGCTGGTCGCGGGCATCTGGCTGAGTTCGGTCGGCGCCGGGACGTGAGCACCAGTGCCGGTGGCGGCCACTGCAGTCAACTGTCCGGACGCCGAACCGTCGGACGTGGCAACGGGATGGACAAGGTAGTTGCCTGCGGGGAATCGCGTACCCACGGTCAGCCGAACGGTTCCGGGCGACACGGTGTCCCTCGCGGTGGCAGGCAGGTGCAGTTGATCGGCAAGCATCTGCGCGCCCTGGGAGGCACCGGGGCCGTATTCGATGGTGCTGTCGTCTGTTGGGGCCGCGGCAGTGGTGGCGCTGCCTCGGGTAAATCCACGGCTGGCAAACGTGTCCTCAAACGAGGTGGCCAGTCCGTCGCTTGACGTGGCGTTGACGACGTCAAGAACCACGGGTTCAGCCAACGCGGGCGGCGGTTGGGTGGTTGGCGGAACGGCAGGCGGCGCGGCCGGTGTGTCGGAGAAGAAGCGCTGGTGAACGATTTGCCGGATGGTCGAAACGTCGACGAGGTTGATGTCGGACCCATTCGCGTCCTTTCCAAAGTCGGAAATCGGCAGGGTATAGAACGACAGCGGTCTGTCGGTCACTTGTGAAGCGCGCGTTGCAAAGTCGACAAGGTTCAACCCGGCGTCGACAGCGATGCTGTTGCGGGCCACCTCAAGCAAATGAGTCAGTGCGCTCAGGCTGGATAGCGCACCGCCGTGGCGGGCCGCGTTCACCAACGACACCAGGAACGCCTGCTGTCGCCGAGTCCGGTCAAAATCGGTGAAGGAACCATCGTTTTCGTCGCGCCGCTGCCGCACGTAGGCCATCGCCTGTGCGGCATCGATCCGCTGAACCCCCTGGTGGAAGTTCGCACCCGAATAGCTGTCCACCGTGTCTCCGGTGAGGCACACCGTGATCGGTTCCACGACCTTCGCGATTTGGAAGAACGCGCCCAACGTGACCTCGACGAAATGATCGACCGAGACACCCAACAGATCTTGTACGGTGCCGATTTCGGCCTTGCGGCCCGCCTCGCGGGCAGTCTGCTCGCGAGCGGTCAGATCGGTTGCGCCCGCACCGTTCCAATTACCGCCGGCCTGGGCGTCCAGGGCCTGCTGATAGGCCAGCCCATATGCCTGCTTGATCTTGCCCTTGCACACCGATCCCGGACAACCCGACAACTCCACATAGTCGTCGCGGGGAATCGACACCGCGGTCACCGGCCCGTCACCACCCGCAATGTGCACGAAAATCAACACATTCGCGTTGTATCCGCCCGAGGTTTCATCGCCGGCATGCAGCGCCTCATAGATCTCCTGCGGCAGCGGCTGACCGTTCTGGTCCAGCCGACTGTCCAAGCCCATCAGCAGAACGTTCTGATCCTGGCCGGGCGGGGTCGAAGCATTCGGTAGTACGTG
>JBEKNM010000221.1:0-7173 GCA_049522835.1 Mycobacterium sp. | reverse complement strand
CGCCTGGGGCGGCGGCCGGCTGCGCCAGCCGCTGCAGGGTTTGCCCATGGCTCACCCCGGGGCGGTCGAGGTGGTCTACGACACGGTGGGCAAGCCGGAGACATTCGAAGTTGGGGTGCGGGTTCTGGCCGCCCGGGGCACGCTGGTGAAGGCCGGCGTTCATGCGCCAGGCCGGTGGGAGTGGAGCCCGCTGTACTTCAAAGAGATCAGCTGGGTCGGCTCGAATGCCTTCGGTATCGAAGAGGTCGACGGGCAGCGCAAGCACGCCATCGCCCACTACCTCGACCTGGTAGAGGCCGGCCAGGTGGACTTGCGTCCCATGCTGACGCATACCTTCGGGCTACAGCAGTGGCGCGACGCCTTCCTCGCGATTGCCGATCAAGGCGCCAGCGGCGCTGTCAAGGTAGCTATCGACCAGCGCTGAGGCCCGGCAAGTGGCCCCCGAGTGTGAACTGCGCGACGCCGTCGCGGCGTGTCGCGTCGCACAGTTCATAGTCGGCGTAGCTACATCGGATTGGCGCGCAGATAGCTGTAGACGCCGGCGAAATTCCGGTTCACGTCGTCGGGGATGGGTACAGGTCCGCCGAGCGCACGTGCGCCCCAAACGATTTGGGCGGTGCGTTCAACCAGCGCCGTGATGTGCAGTGCCTTGTCTGGGCGGGGCCCGACGGCGACCAGGCCATGATTGGCGATCAGGGCGGCGCCGCGGCCTTCCAGCGCCTTGACCGCGTTGGCCCCGACGTCGGGCGTGCCGGACGCGGCGTAGTCGGTGCATCGAACGTCGCCGCCGCAGTAGACCGCGAACTCATCGATGCAGGCCGGAATCGGCTCATGCGCGATGGCGAACATGGTCGCCCACACCGGATGACTGTGGATGACACTGCCGATGTCGTCGAACGCCTGGTAGCACGCCAGGTGCAGCTTCATCTCCGACGATGGGTGCCGACCGTCCTTGGCTTGCAGCACAGCGCCTTCGGGATCGACCTGCACGAGATCCTCGAGCACCATGTCCGCGTAATCGACTGACGACGGCGTGATGACGATGCTGCCGTCGGCACGCCGCGCCGAGATGTTGCCGGCCGTTCCCTCGACCAGGCCGCGGCGCAGCATGTCTTTGGCGGCTGCCAGCACCGCGGACTCCGGGTTCTCAACGAACTTCATGAGGCAAGTACCTCCGGGTTGACGATATGGGCGGGCGTTTTGCCGCTCAGCAGCGCTTCCAGGTCGTCGGCCACCATTTGCGCCTGCCGGGCCTCAGTGTTCCACGTCGCCCCGCCGATGTGCGGGGTCAGTACGACATTGGGCATGCCCGTCAGGGGGTGCTCGGTGGGCAGCCATTCGCCGGCGAAGTGGTCCAGGCCGGCGGCGGCCACCTTGCCGGCGCGTAGAGCCTCGACGAGTGCGTCGGTGTCGTGCAGCTGGGCCCGTGCGGTGTTGAGGAAGACCACGCCGTCGCGCATGGCCGCGAACTGCTCGGCACCGATCATCCCGACGGTGTCGTCAGTGACGGGTGCGTGCAGGGAGACCACGTCGGCTTCACCGAGTAGCTCGTCGAGGCTGTGGCGGGCGTCGTCGCTGTACGGGTCGTAGGCGATGACCCTCATGCCCAGCCCGGACAGCCGCCACCGCAAAGCACGGCCGACAGCGCCGAGGCCCACCAGCCCCGCCGTGAGCCCCGCGATCTCCCAACCACGGAACCGCTGATAGGGAATGCTGCCATCGCGAAAAATGTCGCCGCTGCGCACATCCGCGTCCGCGGTCACCAAATGACGGGTGACGGCCAGCAGCAGGGCCACCGCCATCTCGGCGACCGCGTCGGCGTTGCGGGCCGGGGTATTCAGCACCGGGATGCCCGCTGCGGTGGCCGCGGGGATGTCGACGTTGTTGGGGTCGCCGCGGGTGGACGCGACCACGCGCAAGCCGAGTTCGAACGCCGGGCCTCGCACCGAGTCGCTTTCCACCACAACAACGTCGGCTTCTTCGGAGCTGATCCGGTCGGCCAGCTGCTCAGCGCTGTAGATCCGCAGCGGGGTCTGATCGATCCACGGGTCGTACACCACGTCGGCCAGCTGTCGGAGCTTGGCGAACCCCGGTCCACGCAGCGGGGCTGTCACCAAGGCACGCGGTCTAGAGGTCACGACTGCCAATGCTGGCGTACGGTGACGCCCGTGTCACGCAAAGACGTCACAATCGGCATCGACATCGGCACGACCGCGGTCAAAGCGGTGACCGCCGACGAAGACGGCCAGGTGACGGCTCGGGTGCGGGTTCCGCATCAGCTACGGGTGCCGGCCCCGGATCAGCTGGAGCACGACGCCGACGAGGCGTGGCGGCGCGGCCCGCTGGCGGCCCTGGACCAACTGGCCAGGCCTGACGCACGCGCGGTGGCCGTTTCGGCGATGGTGCCATCGCTGACCGCCGTCGATTCCGCGGGCAGGCCCATCACACCGGGCTTGCTGTACGGCGACGTCAGGGGACAGGTTCCCGGCGCCTTGAAGGAACGGGAGGAACGGGAGGAACGGGCGCAACCGGTGCAACCGCTGCCGTCGGTGGGCGAGGCTGCCGAGTTTCTGCGCTGGACCGCTGCCGAAGCGCCCGAAGCGGCCGGCTACTGGCCGGCACCTGCGGTTGCCAACCACGCGCTGGCAGGCGAGGCGGTGATCGACTTCGCCACTGCCTTCACGGCCTATCCCTTGTTTGATGGCACCGGCTGGAATCCGGCGGCATGCGCCGAGTGCGGCGCGACCATCGAGCACATGCCGCGGGTGGAGATGATCGGAGCGGCTGCCGGCCAGGTGCAGGGGACCGGGGCGACATTGGCAATCGGTGCGATCGACGCCTTGTGCGAACAGCTCGTGGCCGGCGCTGACCACAACGGCGACGTGCTGGTGATGTGTGGCACCACCCTGATCGTGTGGATCACCGTCCCCGAGGCGCGGCAGGTGCCCGGTCTGTGGACCATTCCCCACACCGCCGCCGGGAAGAGCCAGATCGGCGGGGCCAGCAACGCCGGCGGCTTGTTTCTCGGCTGGGCGGATCGCATTGTCGGACCGGGTGACCCGAGCGCGATCGATCCGCGCCGGGTGCCGGTGTGGTCACCGTATCTACGTGGCGAACGCACGCCGTTTCACGACCCGGATCGTCGGGGCGTGCTCGACGCGCTGGATCTCACCCACGATGCCGCGTCGTTGCGGCGAGCCGCGTACGAGGCGTCGGGCTTTGTCGTTCGCCAGCTCATCGAACTGAGCGGAGCGCCGGTGGGGCGCATTGTGGCTTCAGGTGGCGGTACCCGGGTGCAGCCCTGGATGCAGGCCCTCGCGGACGCCACCGGCCGACCGGTGGAGGTATCGGGGGTGGCCGAGGGAGCGGCACTGGGCGCCGCTTTTCTGGGGCGCTTGGCGGCCGGTCTGGAATCGACGATTGCCGACGCCGCGCGCTGGGCCTCAACCGAGTCCGTCGTCGAACCTCAACCCGCGTGGGCGGCCGCGGTTGCGGACCGCTACGGGCGGTTCCTGGAGCTTGGCGACCGGCCGTCAAGGCCCATTTAGTGGCTCCCGGCAAGACGCTCTAGCGCCATATGTCTTTTCTCGTTCTAGGCTTAGGCAATGACCGACCACGACCAAAAAGCTGTCCGCCGAGAGATTGCTGACACCCTGTTGAAAGCGCTGGAGCGTCGGCATGAGGTGGCCGACGTGGTGGTGGAGTCCGAGAACAAGGCCGCCGCTGTCGAGGCGATCGTCACGTTGCTTGACACGTCCCGCCAAGCTGCCGAAGCCGTGTTGAGCATGTCGTTCTACCGGCTCACCATCGACTCGCGTAAGCAGATCCTTGCCGAACTGGAGGACCTGAACAAGCAGTTGAGCTTCACCGTCGGCGAACGTCCGGCAAGCTCAGGCGACAGCCTGGTGCTGCGGCCCTTCTCAGCCGACGAGGACCGGGATATCTTCGCCACGCGCACCGCGGATATGGGTGGTGCTGCCGGTGACGGATCCGGCGGACCAGCAGGCAGCCTCGACGAGGAAATCCGCGCGGCTCTGGCACGTCTGGACGACGAAGAGGCCGCGTGGTTCGTGGCCGTCGATTCAGGCGAGAAGGTCGGAATGGTGTTCGGTGAGCTCGCCCAGGGCGAGGTGAACGTGCGGATCTGGATTCACCCCGATCACCGAAAGAAGGGTTACGGCACCGCCGCGCTACGCAAATCGCGGTCGGAGATGGCGTGGTGTTTTCCCGCGGTGCCGATGGTTGTCCGGACGCCGGCCGCCGAGCCCGCTTAGCCTCGCGCCTACTACAGAATGGCGGTAACAGCGACGCTGTTCTGCAGCGCGTGCAAACCCTCACCTGTCGGAATTGGCAGCCCGGCTGCGGCGAACATGTCAGCGCGGGTGGTCGTCGAAACCTGCCAGCCGTGGCCGCTCAAATACTCCGCCGCCGGTGTTCGCTCGCCCCGGTAGACCAGAGTTGACGCGTCGACATCGAAGCCGTATTGCCCCCAGCGGCTGGCCATCGCCTTGGCGCGCTTCTCGAGTAACGCAGGCGCGCCGTCGAGATGGTATTCGGTGGCAAGCCGGCTGCCCGGAGCGCTGAGCGTGGTGATCGAATCGAACAAACGGTCCTGAGCCTCCGGCGGCAGGTACATCAGCAGGCCTTCAGCGCTCCAGGCGCTGGGCCTTGTCTCGTCGAAACCTGTCTGTCGCAGTGCGTTTAGCCAATCGCCGCGCAGATCGATCGCAACGGTGCGGCGCTCCGCGGTGGGGTCAGCACCCAATTTCGACAACGTCGTGGACTTGAATTCGACGACTGCGGGTTGATCGACTTCGTAAACGACGGTGCCTGCCGGCCAGGACAGTCGGTACGGGCGCGAGTCCAGGCCGGCGGCCAGAATGACGGCCTGCCGAATGCCCGAGTCCGTCGCGTCGGCGAAGAAGCCATCGAAGAACCGGGTACGCACGGCCATCATGTTGACCATCCGCTGTATGTTGAACTCCGCCTCAGGGTCGGCATCGGCATCGATACCGCCGCTTTCGTCGGTGATCTCACCGTCGAGCACGCCGATGAAGAAATCCACACCCACCGCACGAACCAGCGGATCGGCGAATGGATCGTCAATCAGAGCGTCGGGTTGCTTGCTGGCCAGTGCCCGGGCGGCCGCGACCCACGTCGCCGTCGCCCCGACGCTCGAGGCCAAGTCCCAGGTGTCTTGATCTGTGCGCGTCATGCCGAGGCCCCCTTTGCCAGCGTGGCGGATACGTACTTGATATCGCCGAAGGCGACAATGGACGGTTCGTCAGGAAACTCGAAACCGTTTTCGCCGTAGAGCTCCGGTGTGCTGCGCACTGTCGATTGCCAGCCGCGATCCGCCAGGTAGGGCACGACATCGTTGCGCTCGCCTGCGTAGATCAAATCGGCCCAGTTGAGGTTCAATCCCAGCCGCCGCCAGCGTTCGCTGAGCTCCCGACCGCGCTTTTCGACGCGGTCGCGGATGTCGGGAACGTAGCCGGTACCCAGCCTGCTGCCGGCCGCACTCAGCGCGGTGATGTTGTCGAACAGCCGATCCTGGGCGTCCGGCGGCAAATACGCCAGCAGTCCTTCTGCGCTCCAGGCTGTTGGTTGCGCCGGGTCAAATCCACTGTCGCGAAGTGCGGCCGGCCAGTCATCACGCAGGTCGACCCCCACCGCCCTGCGGTCGGCTTTCGGGGCTGCCCCCAAACCCGCGAGGGTGCGGGTCTTGAACTCGATCACCTGGGGCTGGTCGACTTCGAAGAGCACGGTTCCGGCCGGCCACGGCAGTCGGTAGGCGCGGGTGTCGAGGCCGGAGGCCAGGATGACGGCTTGGCGCACACCGGCTTCGGCGGCGTCCAGGAAGAAGGAGTCGAAGAAGCGGGTGCGGACCGCCATTCCTTCGCTGAGTCGCTGCGGGGTGAATGCGGGGTCGTCTTCGGCGAGCTCGATCTTGCCGTTCATCATCTGGATGAAGGCGTCGACACCGACGGCATTCACCAGTGGCTCGGCGAAGGGATCGTCGATCAAGGGGTTCGGGCCCTTGGACGCCAGCGCCCGCCGGGCGGCCACCGCGGTGGCGGTGGCCCCCACGCTGGACGCCAGATCCCAACTGTCGCCGTCGAATCGCTTGGTGTCGATATTTCCAGCGCTATCTGTCATGTGGGCACTCCTATTTGAGAGTCGCGGTAAGGGCAGTGATATTGCGGAATTGCGCCATCGCTTCATCGTCGTGGAACTCGAGGCCGTAATCGCCGAAAAGATCCCGCCGCATTCGGGCGGCCACGTGCCAACCCCGGTCGGTCAGATAGTCAGCGACATTGGCGCGCTCCCCGTCATAGAAGAGACCCGAAAGGTTGACGTCGCAACCGAATTTGGCCCACCTGTCGTTGAACTCCTGCGCGCGTTGCGTCATCGTGGCAGCAGAGTCGGGGTGGTATTCGGTGGCCAGCCTGCTGCCGGGCGCGCTCAGCTCGGTGATGTTGTCGAACAGCTGGTCCTGGGCCTCTGGTGGAAGGTACATCAGCAAACCTTCGGCGCTCCAGGATGTTGGTTGAGTCACGTCGAATCCACTGCTGCGCAACGCGCCCGGCCAATCTTCCCTCAGATCAATGCTGACGGTTCGCCTGTCCGCGGCCGGGGCGGCGCCCAGGTTCGACATAGTGGTGGTTTTGAAGTCCACAACCTGAGGCTGATCGACTTCATAGACCACACTCCCGGGAGGCCATGCCAGCCGGTAAGCGCGCGCATCGAGGCCGGCGGCCAGAATCACCGATTGGCGAATACCGTCGCGGGCTGCGTTGAGGAAAAAATCGTCGAAGAAGCGGGTGCGCACCGCAATCGAATCGGTCTCGAGCGCCATGTCTTTGCCGCTGCCGTCGTAGACCTCGGCTGGTTCGATATCGCCGTCGACCAGGCGGCGGAAGAAATCAAGCCCGACCGCTCGTACCAATGGCGCCGCGAAGGGGTCGTTGATAATGGCGTTGCTCTGCCCGCTGGCCACTGCCCGGGCCGCCGCGACCATGGTGGCGGTGGCGCCGACGCTCGAGGCCAGGTCCCAGCTGTCTTGATCAGTGCGTGTCATCGTGCTCCTATCTCAGTTCGGCCGAAACGTAGATAACCTCGCCGAACGGGGCGTCGTCGTCGTCGATCGGCGGCAACCCGTGTTCGGCCAGC
>JBEKNM010000220.1:0-7201 GCA_049522835.1 Mycobacterium sp. | reverse complement strand
AAGACCACCGGCGACTTTGGCGTTGACCTGATAGCGATAAAAGACGGGGAGCGCACAGCTGTCCAGTGCAAGCGAAAAAGAGGCGGCGCGGTCGGAGCTGCAGCCGTCCAACAGGTCGTCGCTGGGGCGGCGATGCACGGCTGCAGCGCGACAATGGTTGTGACGAACAATCTGTTCACCCGCGCGGCTCAGCAACTCGCGGTGGTGCACGATTGCCAGCTGGTTGATCGATGGCAGTTGCGGCAGTTTGTGCTCGACGCAATCAGCACGGCGGCCACCGATGCGCCTGGTAGCCACCTCACCTCGATCCAGGCCGATTCCGACGTATGCACGGGGCTCAATGGCTTGCAGAGCAGGGGTGAAGACTTCTACAGGACCTATCGAAGTTTGCTGCGCGCCGACGGAAAGTCTGTCGTCAACGCGAAACTGCTCAGCAGTCAGCTTCGAAACTTGGCGACGGTCGGGGCGCCACCGGGTCAGGGTGATGGGTCTGCCGCGATCAACGCAGCAAATCCTGGCGTGCGGTTGCCGCTGGAAAAGATGGTTCGCGACGCCGATAGGCTCGCACAGCGTTTCGCCGACATCGCGAATGGCTCACCGGCACTCGGCGCGGACCGGGAGCTGACTGCGTTTTTCGACTCATTCACCGACGCGTTGGTGGCTTGCGCGAGGGCCGGACATGCCCCGGCCTGGTTCAATCCGGACGACCTGGACTGAGGTTCAGCCCGCCGCGATCCCAGAAACAAGCCCGTCGGGGCCTACGCCGATCACGTCGGGCTCTACGCTGAATGGGTCAGTGCCACAGACGAACAAGACGGCGACGGGAGACCGCATGCCCCAGGTGGCGATACTCGACGACTACGCCGGCTTAGCTCTCGACCTCGCCGACTGGTCGCCAGTGCAGAGCCGATCCGAAGTGACCGTTTTCGACCGGCACCTCTCCGAGGCTGAGGCCGCGGACGCACTACGGCCGTTCGATGTGGTGTGCACCGTGCGCGAGCGTATGGCGCTTCCGCGCACGCTTATCGAGCGGCTACCGAACCTGAAACTGATCACCATCGTCGGCAAGAGCCTGCCGAACTTGGACATGGCTGCGGCCAGCGAGTGCGGCGTCCTGGTCGCCCACTCGAACTTCGCGAATCCCCGATTCAGCTCGGTCCGCGACGCCACTCCGGAATTCGCCTGGGGGTTGATGATCGCGACGGTGCGCAATCTGGCCGAAGAGCATCGGCGCATGCGTGACGGTGGGTGGCAGACCACGACGGGTCTGACGCTGTCCGGCAAAACACTGGGACTTCTGGGTCTCGGAAGGATCGGCAAACGCATGACCGAATACGCGAAAGTGTTTGGGATGGAGGTTATTGCGTGGAGCCAAAATCTCACCGAGGAGGCCGCCGCGGCGGCCGGCGCCCGCCGGGTCGAGAAAGCGACACTCTTCGAAGAATCCGACGTGGTCTCCATCCATTTGGTGCTCTCGGAGCGCACGCGAGGTCTGGTCGCTGAACCCGAGCTGGCCCTGATGAAGCCACACGCCTACTTGATCAACACTTCCAGGGGCCCGATCGTCGATGAACCAGCTCTGATCGCCGCACTCGAGACCGGGCGTATCGCCGGAGCCGGGCTCGACGTCTATGACATCGAACCTCCTCCGCCGGACCACCCTTTGCGACGTCTTCCGACTGTGACGCTGTCGCCCCATCTCGGATACGTCACCCGTGAAACGCTAAGCGCCTTCTACTCGGACACCGTAGAAGCCGTGGTGGCGTGGCTGAACGGGACGCCCATTCGGATCGCCAACCCGGAGGCATTGAAGCATCGAACTTCACCTGACCCAGGGTCGGCGGACGGGAAGAAACCTCCCGCGCAATCCAGCGGCGGGCCAGAAATCAATTAGTCCGCGCAATAGGTCGATTCTGCGGCACTAACCATGGATGTGACGTCCGCGAACGTGATGCCTTTCGGGCCCAAGGTGGAGTGGATGTCCGAGGCAATCGTGTCTGGCGTTTTGCCAGCGTTGCGATCGGCGCAGATTTGGTGCCCCATCGAGACGATGTCGGAGTCATCCCCGGCCGGCCAAGTGAAGCCCAGATTGTGCATTTTCGCGATGTATGTGTCGTCGGTGGTGTCGGCGAGTGCAATCGCAGTGCCACTAATGAGGCCGGCACTGACCATCACGGGGACGGTCAGTCTGGCCAGCCAGCGACGTGAAGACATTTGTGTGCCCTTCCTTCTTGTCGGCGTCGACGATGCCGTCAGCATGAGGGCTCGAAAGCCGCGGCGGCATAATAGAGAGAAACGCTGGGAAAAAGCTTGCGGAGAGCTGAACATATCATTCGCGAGCCCAACAGTACGTCCCGGTCGCTGCGGCTGCAATCTGCTACTACGATGCGTACTTGGCTGTGAAACCCAGCTGCGGGACATTACGCCAGTACGATTGAACATCGCCTACTACCGCGAAACCGGCCCTACCATCGGGTCGGGATCTCGGGAACAAAGCGAACGGACCGCCGGGTCTCCGGCTTGGTGACCGGAGCGGAGCATTCATGACAATCGATCCAACGACCACACTTGGCGAGCAGCATTTCGTTTCGCTGACCACCTTCAAGCGCAACGGAGAGGGCGTGCCGGGGCCGATGTGGATCGGCCGCGACGGCGCTGACCTGTTCGTGTGGACACCGGCGGACAGTTGGAAGGTCAAGCGGGTTCGCAACAATCCACGCGTCCTGTTGGCACCCAGCAGCCGGTTCGGCAAGGTGCGCGACGGTGTTTCGCCCGTCGAAGGCACCGCGCAGGTGGTCACCGACCCGGTGACGGTGGACCGGCTCCAGGGTGAGATTCGCAGAAAATACGGCCTCCAGTACCGCTTGGTGACGCTGGTCGAAAGGATCGCGGCGCGTGGAAGCAAGCCGCGGGTCATCCTGCGGATTGCAGTGTCAGGCTGATGCATTGCGGTTAGCGGCGTCGAACGTCGACTTATTTGTGCGGTTTCCGGTAGTGCGGATCCGTGCCTGCGGTCAATGTGGCAGCAGCAGTCGTTTCTGCTCAGTGAATTCCTCATCGGTAAGGATTCCCGAGTCGCGCAACGAGGCCAGTTCACGTAGCTCGGCGGCGATGCTCGTGATCGGGCCGCCCGTCGAAGTCTGAGGCGGTTGCGTCGGCTCACCCGGTTCCGTCGGCTTGCGCGTTGCCGCCCCGATCCGCTCCCGGCGCCCCGGGCCACCAGTACCGGCAGTGCCGGCCATGGCACGCCCGGCCATGCCCGCCAGCGCCATCTGGCTGAACAGACTTCCGGTGCTACCTGTGGAAACTTCTGCGGCGGCGCCGACGCTGGTGGCGGGCAACGCTACTGCGAGAGGGCGTATCTCCGGAGCCGCCGCGGTCCAGCCGGCCGGCACCGACAACCTCCCGATCGTATTCGCCTCGCCCATGCCCGCCGAGACCGGCGAGCCCAGGTTCGTGATCACCGGGAAGGGAGTTGGGGGCACCGGCGCTGTCCCTGGCCAGCCCTCTGCGCCTGCCCAGCCACTAACGATGCCATCGGTGTGCAACGCAATGTAATAACTGGCAACGTCGGGGTAGTAGGACGCGAGCGTCAATGGTGTGTCCGCACCAAGGCCGGCCAGGTTGGCTGGTACGTCGAGAAGAATTGCAATCAGATCGCTCGACAGGTCCAGCAGGTCCAGCGGCGACAGGGCTGCGGCGCTGGTCGCAGCCGGGGTCGCAAGGCTGTTCAACGCGTTGGGTATCGCGGACAGGGCTTGTTGGGCCGACGAGACCGCGCTTTGCACGTTGCCGGCGGAGGTGCCGGTGGCTTGGCCCACCGCGGCGGCTTGGTTGGCCAGCCCGCCCGCGTTGGTGCTGGACGACGGAGAGGTGAACGGCGTCAGTGTGGTCGCAGCTGCCGACGAACCCGCGTAGGCATACATTGCCGCGGCGTCCTGGGCCCACATCTCGGCGTACTGGGTTTCGGTCGTCGCGATCGTCGGGGTGTTCTGCCCGAATATATTCGTCGCCACCAGGGCCGTCAGCAGGCTGCGATTGGCAGCAACCACAGGCGGCGGCACCGTTTCGGCGAAAGCCGTTTCGTAAGCGGTGGCCGCCGCTTTGGCCTGTTTGGCCGCTTGCTCGGCCTGTAACGCGGCGCTTCTCGTCCATGCCACATACGGGGCGGCCGCGGCAGCCATCGACATCGATGACGGGCCCATCCACTGGCCACCGGTCAGACCCGCGATCACCGACTGATACGAGCCTGCAGTCGAATGAAGGTCGGCAGCCAGCCCGTCCCAGGCCGCCGCAGCGGCCAACATCGGTCCCGAGCCGGGCCCGACGTACATCCGGGCTGAATTGATCTCCGGCGGCAATAATGTGAAATCCATGCCGTTTCCTTCCCATCGAAGGGGCCGTCGGGCTGGCGGCTTCGGTTACGGCATATTAAGCGGCGGGTGCGGTTGGTCTCTCCAAAACGCCCGGCGCGCGACGTTGTAAATGTCCCTCCGGCTGCGAGCGGTGGTGCGAAGCGGGCTGGGTCATGTAGAAGAGTCTGATGGAGGATTCGCCCCCCGGTTCGTTCGATCCGTCTACGCTGCGCGAAGCGATGGCCCGGCGGTTGTATCGCCGATCTATTGCCGCGGGCCAGATCACGGTGCCGGCGGTTCCGGCCATGATCGACGAGTACATCAAGATGTTTGACAACATCTCTGCCAGCGTGGGCGCACAGCAGACCGCCGAAGAAGGTGCTCAGCTCAAAATGATGTTGGAAACGGAGTTGGCCCGGGCCTATGCCGCCTCCCAACGTTCGAACATCGTTATCTCATACCACGTTCCGTTCGGCATCGGCGTGAACTATCGCGTCAAGGCGGAATGGTTGACGGTCGCGGGTGATTACGACACCTGGGTCGGCGCCCGCGAGGGGCCACTGTTCGGCACTGCAGCGGATGCGCGTGTGTGGGCGCTGGCCGGGGAAGCAGCTGATCCGAAGAGCTATCGCGTGCTCGATATCGGTGCAGGAACCGGGCGCAACACCCTTGCCCTGGCCCGACGCGGCCACCCGGTGGACGCGGTGGAGATGACCCCGAAGTTCGCCGAGATCATTCGTTCTGAGGCCGAGCGGGAATCACTTGACGTCCGCGTCATCGAGAGCGATGCATTTGAGACCATGGACGGTGTTCGCAACGACTATCAGCTGATCGTGGCCTCCGAGGTGGTGCCCGACTTCCGGACGACGCAGGAGCTACGCGGCGTGCTCGAACTCGCCGCCGATTGCCTGGCTCCCGGTGGATGCCTGGTGTTCAATACGTTCTTGGCGCGCCCGGGCTACATCCCCGACAACGCCGCGCTGGAGCTCGGGCAGCAATGCAACACCATGGTCTTCACCCGGGATGAGATGACGAGTGCCGTGGCCCAGCTACCTCTCGAGCTCGTTTCCGACGACTCTGCGATCGAGTACGAGAAAACCCATCTACCGCAAGACGCTTGGCCGCCCACGAACTGGTTCGCCGGGTGGGCCAATGGCCTCGACTTGTTCGACGTCGAAGCTGAGGAATCCCCGATCGAGTTGCGCTGGCTCGTCTACCAGAAGGCGCCCTAGGCCGATCGATCAGAAGCCGAGCCACCGGATCGGTTTCGTTGACGACCGCGGATCGGTTTCAGAGCGCAAACTCCGGGCTACTTGAATGAACAACATTGTCGGCGCGGAGGCATGTGATGGGCGAACTGGAATCGAGCCGACGATCGCTGCTGATGACAGCGCCACTGTTGCTTGCGGCGGTCGCCGCCGGCGACAAGCCAGGCAATATCGGAGACATCACCTTGTCGCCGGCACCCAAAACTGGCCCTGATCAAGACGAAACGTTCACGCTGCCCTACGGAAACATGAACTTCGAACAATGGGGCAGCCTGCCGCCACACAGCGGCGAAATGGCCAAGCTCTATGGAGATTTCGACGAGCCGGGTCCATACCTGGTGATGATGAAGTGGAATCCGGGCTGGTTCAGCGCACCCCATACCTATGCGACCGACCGCATTCAGGTGGTGGTGTTCGGCACCTGGTTTGTCAACAGCGGGAATGATTTTCAGCCGCAGGACGCGGTTCCCGTCGGGCCGGGCGGTTATGTGAAACGGACCGCGCGTACCCCGCACTACGATGGTGTCCCGGCGAACCACCGCGACCTCGCCGTGATCGCGATTTTCGGGCTTGGCCCCGTCGATATACAGCTGGTCGACCCGACGCAGCCGTCATGGCGCCGGGTCTGACGAGCTAGGACACCGAGAACTCCTGGAGCGCGCACAGCGGGAGCTATTGGATTATTGCCTGAAGAAGTGGGCGCCCCGGACCAGCTAGATCTCTTTGTCAAGCATCACACCGTTATGGTGCCCAAACGTGGTCGTTGGCACGCGATGTAGCCGGCGCTGTCGTCGTGAACCGGTAGTCGCGCAGCGGGAACCGACGGCTGCGCCAATACACCTCGAGCGTGCTGGCCGGCCGCAGCGGCACGTCGCCGTTCTTGTCGAAGTAGTAGCTGTTGGCCAGCCTGCAGCTGTCCTGCCAGAAGATCTGCCGGTGCCGCTTTCGCATCATCTCGGCGAAATACCGGGCGTTGGCCTCCCGGCTCACCTCGATCCGGGTCGCGCTCCTGCGGCGGGCCCCCTTCAGACAGCGCACGATGTGGCGGGTCTGCGCCTCGATCAGTGCGAAATAGGACGACCCGACGAACCCGTACGGGCCGAACACCGTGAACAGGTTCGGAAAGCCAGGAACACTCACACCTTCGTAGGCTTGCAGCCGGTGTTCGTCCCAGAAACGGGCCAGCGACTGTCCGCCCACACCCATGACCGGATAGGTGGGAATGTTGTCGCTGTCCATCACCTTGAACCCGGTCGCCAGAATCAGGACGTCGGCGTCGTAGGACTCGCCGTCGGTGGTGGCTACTCCCGCGCCGGTGATCTTGTCGATGGGTTCGGTCACCAGCCGGACGTTCTCGCGGTTGAACGTCCGTAGGTAGGTGTTGTGGAAACCCGGCCGCTTACAGCCCACCGCGTAGCGCGGGGTGAGTTTGTCGCGCACCGCCGGGTCGTGAACCTGCTTGCGCAGAATGGCCTTCCCGACGTCGTCCATGTGCCGGGCCATGGGGTTCACCGTGAAATAGTGCGCGGCCAGCGGGAAGGTGAGTTCCACGTAGGCCTGGCTGATCAGTCGCTGGAC
>JBEKNM010000219.1:0-7226 GCA_049522835.1 Mycobacterium sp. | reverse complement strand
GCCATGCACACCTTCTTCTCCTCCGATGGTCCAGTGGTGATATTGCCGCTGCTCGATGGGCGGATGCGGTTTCTTGCCGAGGTGCACGATGCGCCCGGCACCCCGATGAACACACATCCCACCCAAGAGGAACTGCAGGCGGTCATCGATCGGCGGATCGGCGGCATCCGGCTGGTGCGCTCGCATTGGCTGACCAGTTTCGAGATTCACCACGCGCGGGTTCCGGCCTACCGCTGGGGCCGGGTCTTCTTGACCGGCGACGCCGCGCACATCCACAGCCCGGCCGGCGGCCAGGGCATGAACACCGGCATGCAGGACGCGTTCAACCTCGCCTGGAAGCTGGCGGCCGTGGTCAGCGGCAGTGTCAGTGGCCGAGCCGGTGACACGCTGCTGGACAGCTATGAGGCCGAACGCGTCCCCGTCGCCGACAGCGTCATCGCGTTCACTAATCGACTCACCAAGGCCGGCACCCTGTCCGGTGTACCGCGGCGGATCCGCGACGTGGTGATTCGGATGGTTTCGCACGTGCCCGCGGCGCGGCGAGTGATGGCCGACACCGCCGAGGAGGTCAACGTCGGCTACAAGAATAGCCCGCTAGCCGTGGGCCGACGCCCAAGGCACGCCAAAATAGCTGCCGGCGAGCATCTTCCACATGTGGTCGACGCAGCGATACAGAAGCAACTCAGCGCGGCGTGCGGCGCGCAGAACACCGGTCACGTCGTTCTCACTGTCGCCACCGGACCGGTGGCGCCTGCCGTGGGCGGTCACGGTCCGACACAAGTTCTGGTGACTGTCGGCGAGACCCCGGTCGCCGGCTATGACACCGTCGTCGCTGACCCGAACAGCCTTGTTGCACAACGCTTCGGACTCAAGAACGGCGGGCGCATCGTGATCCGCCCGGACGGCTACATCGGTGCCGTCGCATCCCTCGACGACACGACAACGGTCGCCGACTACTTCGCCAAGGTTAGGAGCTGAACGACATGTACACCTATGAGATCGACACTGCGGACATGTTCGAAGACCGCGCCGGTCAGTTCGCGAAATTCGGCATCCCGGCCGACGAAATCGAACGGATCCGAGCCGCCGTGAAGGACATGTGGGCGGACGCGCCGGGCGGCTGGGTTTACGAGTGGTCAAAGCTCGCCGGCGAACACGCCGACCGCGGCGACCATTACCTGTCGTCACTGATCTACGGCTGCGCGAAGTTTCCTTGCCTGACCGATCAGGCCCGGGTGCAGGCCATGCAACACCAACTCGAGCAATTCCAGTTGGCGGCCAAGACGTTCCCGGTGTCCTTCGAGCGCCGTGTCATCACGGTGCCCTACCGCGACGGCACCGTTGACGTGCCCGTCCACCTCTACTCCACCGACGGCGATTATGCGGCCCGTCCGGTGCTGATCGCCAGTGGCGGTGTGGACACCTGGAAGATGGACATCCACCCGTGGTGGGTTGGCTTCACCCGGGGCGCCGGAGTCACCACCATGGCCTTCGATCACCCCGGCACCGGTGAGACGGCGATCCCGCTAGACGGGCACGCCGACGAAGTGATCCGGGGAATCGCCGACTACGCCCGGACGCTCGGGAATGGCAAGGTCGCTCACTTCGGCGCATCGTTCGGGGGGAACTTCTCCGCGATGTCGGGGTTGGCTGGGATCGTGGACGCCGCCGTCGACCTCGGCGGCCCGGTCGTGGACTCCTTTGAGCTTGAGCACGTGAAGAACCTGCCCTACGGCATGCACGACATTGTCGGCAATGCGATGCACTGGGATCACTCGCCCACCCTTGACGAGCTAAGTGCCGGACTCGGGCAGCTCCGTCGAAGTGATCTGCTTGCCCAGCAACATAATTCGGCAATGCTCGTGGTCAACGGAGCCGACGACTACTTCATCCCGCAGTCGGACACCCTGGTTTTCCAGGGCCGCCCGCACACCGAGGTGCACCTGATCGATGGCACCGGCCACGTCGCGATGAGCAAGGCCCCCGAGGTGGTGCCGAAGATCATCGACTGGCTGCGCACACACTTCGCTGAACACGCCGCCGCCAACATCTAGGGACGCAGCTCGTAATCCCCGGGAACCATCTCGCGGGTGCGCTCGAAGAATGTCTTGCCGCTGTAGGGCAGTTGGGTGACAACCTTGCCGCTGGGATGACGGAAGTAGTTGGTGCAGGCGAGCCAGACCTTGCCTTCCATGGCGGCCTGGATCTCGTCGTTGTAGCGCCCCTGCGCCGCAGCGCTCACCTCAACGGTGCTTGCTCGGCGGCTGTCCATCACGTCGAGGATGTGGCGGATGAAGGTGGTCTGTGCCTCGTGGATGTAGATAATCGAGTTGACCCCGTTCGTATTTGGGCCGTAGAGCATAAACAAATTCGGATAACCGGCGACCAAGGTGCCGAGGTGGGCCTCGGCGCCATCGCTCCAGTCGTCGCGAAGATGACGGCCGCCGGTGCCGTACACGTCGATGCTGGCGAGGTAGTCGGCGGCCTTGAACCCGGTGCCGTAGATAACGGTGTCGACGCGGTGTTCGACGCCGTCGACGGTGCGCACTCCCCGCTCGGTCAGCTCGGCGATGGCGGTCGTTTCCAGGCTGACGTTGGGCAATGCGAAGGTGGGGTACCACTCGCGGGACATCAGCGGTCGTTTGCATCCGGCGGGATAGTCCGGCGTCAGCTTGGCGCGCAACTCGGGGTCGGCCACCTTGCGCATGAGGTAGCTGCGGGCGAGCTCGGTCGCTTCGCGGGTTTGTGCGGCGTCGAGGTCGAAGCTCGCTGTCTCGTAGGCATCGAACGCCTCCTCGCGAAGTTTCTGCGCCACAGCCGGATTGCGCTCGAACTCTTCGCGCTGATCGCTGGTGAACGGGAAGTCGAACCGGGGCGCGATCCAGATCGGGGTCCGCTGAAACACGGTGAGATGCGCGGTCTCCCGCGCGATCGCGGGAACGTACTGCACCGCGCTGGCGCCCGTACCGATCGAGGCGACCCGCTCCCCCGCCGTCGACTTGCTGTGATCCCAACGGGCCGAATGGAACCGGCGACCCCGAAATCGGTTCGCCCCGGGTATGTCCGGGATGTTCGGCACATCCAGCATCCCGACCGCGCTGACCACGGCGTCGAAGTCGTGCCGTTGACCGTCGTCGGCGGTGAGCGTCCAGCGCCGGTCGGTGTCGGACCAGCGCACGGACGTGATCGTGGTGTTGGGACGCAGGTGCGGGCCGAGCCCGTGATCGGCGGCGACCTTCTCGAGGTAGGCCAGGATCTCGGGCTGGTTCGCGTAGGTCTTGCTCCACCGCGGGTTCAGCGCGAACGAGTACGAGTACAGGTGTGACGGGACATCGCAGGCCGCACCGGGGAAGGTGTTGTGCCGCCAAGTCCCGCCGAAGCCGTCGGCGCGGTCGAAGATCGTGAAATCGTATCCTCCGGCGGCGAGCTGGATGCCCATCGCGATGCCACCGGCGCCGGCCCCGATGACCCCGACAGTGGTCTTTGAGGGCATTACGCCCATTGCGAAAAGTAGGGTCGCTCGGGCCGGCTCTTCTCTACCAGGATGAACACCACGCCCCACGGATCGACGAACCAGGTGGTGCGGACTCGCGCGACGTCCGCGATCCCGCTGACCAGGAAGCGCACACCTTTGCTCTCGAGTTCGGCCCGGGTGGCATCGAGATCCTCACAGATCAGCCCGACGTGTGAGAGCCCCTGGTCGGTCAGTGCCGCGCGGGCTCGCTGGTCGCTCCCTTCGACGTTGAGGTACTCGATCACCTCGAGGACGCGATCGCCGTCGTCTCCGAATCCGACGATGGCCGCCTTCATTGCGGGATCGGACACCAGCTCGCCCATGTCGTCGCGAATGGCATTACCGGTCATCACATACGGCGGTGAGAGCACACGCAGGCCTAATACGTCTCGGTAGAACGCCACCGCGGCCTCACAATCGGGAACGCACACCCCGGTGTGGGCCAACCCGCTGATCACGGCAGCGACGCCGCGATAGTCACAAGCTGCTGAGCCGCCAGCTCGGCGCACGTTGACGGGTTACCAGCAATCGGCTTCGTCTGGCCGTAGGTCGTGTGCGGCCCGACAGTCACGCCAGTCAGCGTCTCAAACAACAAAATCGCCAGCGCCGCAATGTTTGGCGGCGGATTCGTTAAGCCCGCGATCAAGGCCGCGAGGTCTCCGTTGAAATTCTTGCACATCTCCGCAAACAGTGACGCCGTCCACGTACCGATCGAACCGCGGTAGTCGTAAGTGATTCCGTTGACGGTCCACGGGCCTGCGCCGTTACAAGCCGCCGGATCACCGGGATTGGCGAAATCCCACCAGCGGCTGTCGACACCGGACTGCAGCCACGAGTCGACATTAATGCCGTGCCCGCCGGGGTCCACGCAGCCGGGCGCGATGGATCGCGCCTTCCTGCACGGGTTGCCGTACGTGATGCCTTGGAGAAAGTCGTTGTTGCGCGCAGACAGCGCGCCGTTGCGAATCGTGTCGTAGACACTGGAGATGACCATCGCGCCCTGCGACGTCCCGACCATCGCGAACTTGCCCGGCGTTTGGTTGATCATGTTCACCAGCGTCGCCGCGCCCGCCTTGTAGCTGGCATTGAACGGCACGCACGCCGGGTACGGAACCTCTTTGATCGTAATAAGACTCGGGTTGGTCAACTGTGCCAGGTGCCAGCTTGGGGCCGTCCGTGTCGTCGGCGAACCCGCCCGCCCTGCGGTGAGCACTGCCAGCGCAGCAGTACCCGCGACATCGAACACAGTCAACCGCGCGGTCGGCGGTACGGCGGTCGGCGCCGGCGGAACATTGCTGGGCGCATACCACGGACCACTCAAAACACCCTGAAGCGCCACATAGAAAAGCACCAAGGTGTTGACGTTCGAATCGGTTGGGTGGCTGGTCTGCACGTCCGCCAGCATCGGCCCCAACGTGTTGAGGTCGATGCCCGCCTGCTCGCTGTTCCGCTCCCACTCCGCGGAGATGGTTTCCAGCAATGTCGCTATCGTCTGGAAGCGGTCATCGGACCAGTACTGCATCGACGCCGTGTCGAGCGGCGCGGACATCGCGTCGAAGTAGAAGCCAACGTCCGGCTGCATCGGGTCAGTCACAGATCAGCCCGACGTGCGAGAGCCCCTGGTCGGTCAAGGCGGTGGCGGTGCGCTCGGCTAACCCGGTTAACACGTTCTCGACTTTACGTCGGGTCGCGCGAATTGAGCCCCTGGGGCGCACGACTATGTTTGGGCCATGATCTCAAACGCCACACAGACCCACAAATGGTCGGCGGCCGACGTGCCGGATCAGAGCGGCCGCGTCGTTGTCGTCACTGGCCCCAACACCGGTATCGGGTACCACACGGCCGAGGTGCTCGCCTGCGGCGGGCAGTACTAGGGCCCCGAAGGTTTCGCCGAGCAGCGCGGCCACCCGAAAGTCGTCCAGTCCAGCGCGCAGTCGCACGACGAGGAACGGCAACGCCGGCTATGGACCGTCTCCGAAGAACTCACCCGCGTCAGCTTCGGAGTCTGATGGGCCGATAATGGCCGAGTGCGGTCTGTCGTGAGGTCAGTAGGTCTGTCTTGAGGTCAGTAGTAGAACATCAGCGTGTCGTGGCGGCGCTGATTCGTGCGCGTCCGGCGGTCGCGCTCGCGCTTGCCGAAGCCCAGGGGCTGGTGCTGGCCGACGACGTGGTTGCCCAGCTGGCGCTGCCGGTTTTCGACAACTCGGCAATGGACGGGTACGCGGTGCGCGCCCAGGACATCTTGTCCGCGACACCCGAGCACCCGGTGGTGCTGCCGGTCGCCGAGGATATTCCGGCCGGACGCACCGACGCATTGACGCTGAAACCCGATACGGCGCACCGGATCATGACCGGCGCGCCAATACCGGCCGGGGCGACAGCCATCGTGCCGGTCGAAAACACTGATGGCGGCGTGCGCACAGTGGCGATCCGCCGGGCCGCCCCGTCCGGCAAGCACATCCGGCGGGCAGGCGAAGACGTGGCCCCCGGCACGACCGTCCTTCGCAAGGGCCAGGTCGTCACACCGGCGGTGCTCGGCTTGGCCGCGGCGCTCGGAATAGCCGAGCTGCCGGTAATCCCGCGCCAGCGGGTACTAGTGATATCCACCGGGTCCGAGCTGGCGTCGCCGGGCACCCCGCTACAGCCGGGACAGATCTATGAGTCCAATTCCGTCATGCTGGCCGGCGCGGTGCGGGACGCAGGCGCAGCCGTGATCGCCGTCGCGACCGCCGAAGACGACGTCGCGCAGTTCAGCTCGATCCTTGACCGATACGCCGCCGCTGAGAACCAGGTCGACTTGATCATCACCAGCGGAGGTGTCAGCGCCGGCGCCTATGAGGTCGTCAAAGACGCGTTCGGCCGCCAGGGTGACAAAGGCGTGGAGTTCGTCAAGGTGGCAATGCAACCGGGAATGCCGCAGGGTATCGGCCGAGTGGCCGGCGCGACGATCGTCACGCTGCCCGGCAACCCGGTCAGCGCGCTGGTGTCCTTCGAGGTGTTCATCCGTCCCGCGCTGCGCGCGGCCATGGGCCTGCCCGATCCAGAACGGCCCCGGCGGCCCGCCGTCCTCACCGAAAGTCTCACCTCGCCGCGCGGCAAGCGTCAGTTCCGGCGCGCGATACTCCACGCCCCAAAAGGTTCCGAAGGCCAGATCGGGAGCGTCACCAGCTACGGCCCACCGGGGTCACACCATTTGCGGTGGCTGGCCTCGGCGAACGGGTTGCTGGATATCCCCGAGGACGTTGAGGAAGTGTCCGCCGGAACCCAGCTGCAGGTGTGGGATCTGACTTAGCCAAACCGGCCGCATCGGCCGGCGAACCGGATTGGTCTGGATCGAATATGTCACGCCGCTGGCTTGGCTCCGTAAGATGACCGCGTGGCAAGACGCCCCCCGTCCGCCGACCCGCGGCACCTACTGGAGCTGGTGCGCTCCACTGTTCCGCCTGTTCACCCAGCCGGGCGGCCGTTCATCTCCGCCGGCTTGGCCATCGCCGCAGCCGGAGCTTTGGGCCAGGCCGTCACCGGACGCAACTACCGGTGGCTGCGTCGGGTGGGTCTGCTGGCGGCCGGGGCCTGCGCCGGGTTCTTCCGGCACCCCCCGCGGGTGCCACCAACCCGGCCGGGTGCCATCGTCGCGCCGGCCGACGGGATGATCTGCGTGATCGACTCCGCGGCCCCGCCCGCCGAACTGAGCATGGGCGACGTACCGTTG
>JBEKNM010000218.1:0-7275 GCA_049522835.1 Mycobacterium sp. | reverse complement strand
GCGAGTTGCCTCATGTCAAGATGCGCGCGAAGGGTGGTTCGTTGCCTCACGTGAGCGTGCGCGCTTGGTGACTGGAGCGGGGGTGCCGGCTGGGGCTTTGCTGGTGGCCAGGGTGAAGAGCTGGGCGGTCAACGCCTGAATTTGGCGTTGGGTAGCGGCGGGATTGATCAGCGAGTGGGTCCGCTTGAGTGCGACGATGCGCTCCACAGTCATGTTCGGGTGCTCGATGGCGCGGTGAAACGGGGTCTTGGCCTTGTCGTGTTTCCTGGACACCTTGGCGCCGTTGCGGACTTTGGATATCAGTTTCTGCTGGGGGTGGAAGTAGTTGGTCAGTTTCGACTGCAGGTGCCAGATCTCGTTGAGTAGCAACAGTTCTGATGCGGTGTCGTAGCGGTAGTAGCCGACCACTGTGCGTACCACGGTCCAGTTCTTCTGCTCGACGTGGCAGCCGTCGTTCTTGTTGCCCGGCCGGGACCGGGTGAAGGTGATGTTTCGGTCTTGGCACCATGTCAGCAGGTCGTCGTTGATGAATTCCGATCCGTTGTCGCAGTCCACGCCCACGATCGGGAACGGCATCGTGTGGGCGATGTGATTGAGGGCTGCCAGTACGTGTTTGGCCGTCCTGTCGGGCAGTGAGCGGCTCTCGGTCCAGCCGGTGGCGATGTCGGTGACCGTCAGTGTGAAGGCATGGCCTCCACCGCGGTTGCCGCCGTCGTGGAAGACCGTGTCGATCTCGACGAAGCCGGGCACAGCGTCGTCCCATTCGGCCCAGGTGCGTACCGGGATCTGGCTTTTGAGCAGCGATCCCGGCTTGGTGCCCACACGTCCTCTGATCGTGTATTTGGCTCGCTCATCGGCCAGGCGGCGATCGATGGTGGCCGCCGACATCGAGACCAGCAACGCCGCGGTCTCATCACTGATGACCAGCTCCCGGAAATGACGCAGCACTGCCACCAGCTCTGCGAGCATGGGGGCGAGCCGTTTGCCCGCGGGCATTCCGAGCACCGTCCAGCAGACCGTCAATGCGGCGATGACCTCGGGTCCATACGTCACCGGCCGGGGACCGCGCACGGTGACGATCGTGGGCACCAGCGCGGCTGTGAGCGCCCTACGGGCATGGCTGCGATGCCAGCCGGTATTGGCGCACAACTCGTCGAGAATCCGGCTCTTCCCGCGCTTACTGGCCTGCTGGTAACGGATCGCCGCTGCCTGCGTCACTGCTCTGCGCTCGCTCAATGTCAACCCCATCACCTGGGCCTACCGAACTCATTGCTGACCAAGCCGGCCGACGCGCCGTCTACGCGCGCATTTTCAGTGAGGCAACGACCCACCCATTCGCGCGCATTTCTGATGAGTCAACGCGGTCAGCGCTCGCGGCTATACTCGAACACATGTTCGATACCCGGTTGCATGAGCACTTCCCGCCCGCCGACACCGCCCAGTCGCGGGCGTTGATCGATCAGATGTGTGCCGCGGGGCGTGCCGAGGCCCAGGCGGCGGCGGGTCGGTTGGATGCGATCGGGGAGTTGTTCGAATTGCGCCGCGCCGAACGCGGCGAACACGAGGACTGGGCGGTGGATACCTGGGCGGCCGTGGGTGCCGAGGTGGCCGCGGCGTTGCGCGTCGGCTTGGGTACGGCCGGCAGTTTCATGCACTACGCGCTGGCTATGCTCCAGCGGCTTCCGCAGGCGGCGGCGGTGTTTCGGGCTGGCGACATCGACTACCGGCTGTTTCAGACACTCGTATATCGCACCGACTTGATCACCGATCCCACGGTGCTCGCGGGTGTCGACGCGACGCTGGCGCTGCGGGTGGCCCGGTGGCCGTCGATGACGCGTGGGCGGTTGGCCAGCGAGATCGACCGCGTCGTGGCCCACGCCGATCCGGATGCGGTGCGCCGTGCCCGCGAGCGCAGCAAAGACCGCGAGGTGTCGATCTGGGAATCCGAGCCCGGCATGGCCGAGATGTATGGCCGGTTGCTGCTCACCGACGCCACGGCCCTGGACAGACGGCTGGATGCCCTGGCGGCCACTGTGTGTGAGGCCGACCAGCGCACCCGCGAGCAGCGCCGCGCCGACGCCCTCGGTGCACTGGCTGCCGGGGCCGACCGGCTGGGTTGTCGCTGCGCCACCCCCGACTGCTCGGCGGGAAGACCACCCGCCGCGCCGGTGGTCATCCACGTGGTCGCCGATCAAGCCAGTCTCGATGGCCGCAGCAACACACCGGCATGCGTGCTCGGCGCCGACGAGTTGATCCCAGCTGTGTTAGTAGCCGAACTGGCCAAGGCTGCCAAGCTGCAGCCGTTGAACGTCCCAGCCCGCGCCGAACCCCGATACACCCCGTCGGCCACACTGGCCGCATTCGTGCGGGCGCGGGATCTGACCTGCCGGGCCCCGGGCTGCGACCGCCCCGCCACCGATTGCGATATTGACCACACCATCGCCTACCGAGACGGCGGTGCCACTCATGCGTCGAACCTGAAATGCCTTTGCCGCCTTCATCATTTACTCAAAACATTCTGGGGCTGGCGCGACCAACAGCTACCCGACGGCCACGTGATCTGGAAACTTCCCGACGGACACACCTACATCACCACCCCGGGCAGTGCGCTGCTGTTCCCCACCCTGTGTGCACCCACCGGTGAACTGCCCGAAGTCGACTCGGCCGGCGCCGACCGCTGCGGCAGCAGGACGGCGATGATGCCGCTCCGAGCCGCCACCCGGGCAGCCAATCGAGCCAACCGCATCGCCGCCGAACGCCACCAAAACCAGCAGATCCGCGAGCGCACATCCACACAACGGCAAGGCGAAGAAATCCGCGTCACCGCAAACGACGAGCCACCGCCGTTCTAGAACGGCCACCCGGACGCGTTGGTCTTATACTTCCCGTTGAGCCCACTGCAGAAGTCGTCTGCGGTGCCGGCGAGCAAGATGTAGTAGATCTCGCTCCGGCGATCGCCCGAGGTGGGGGTGGTCCAACCGTTGTTGCACATCGAAGTCTCCGCGCCCGCAGTGGGCCTACGCCAATTGGTTTGGGCGCAGCTATTGAGGGCGTCGACGTTCGGGGTGGTGCTCTTGGAGGTGACCAGCATTGCGCCTCCCCATTGCCCGTCGGTCCGTCGGTAGGCGCGCGCCCCGAACCCGGCGTTGTTGTTCTGGCATGCCAACACACGACGCAACAGCGCGAATGGTGCCGCGAGCTGCGGGTTGGCGACTGCGGCGGCCGCCGTGATGAATTGCGCCGCGTCCGAGCCGTCAACCTCTTGGACATTTGGATTGCCAAGGCTGGTCAGTTGCTGCGAGATCGCTGCGTTGCTTCCGCCACCTATGATCGAACCGCCGCCGGTGGATGTCATCGGGGGCAGCGTGACGGTGGGGTCGGCGACTGCAGTGGGCATCCCGACCACGGCGCCGAGAACCAGACAGCAGGCCGCGACACTCATACCTGTCCGATGTGCGATACGTCGCCTAGTCGGCATGACCGGTCAACCTAACAGATGTGTATTCCAGGCGTGCGGTCATCGAGAACTCCTGTCAGCGGAAGGCGTCGCTACCGGTGAAAGCCTGGCCGAGGACGAGCTGGTGCATCTCGGGCGTGCCCTCGTAAGTCAGCACCGATTCCAAGTTGACCATGTGCCGGATTACCGGGTATTCCAGTGATATTCCGTTGCCGCCCAATATCGTTCGAGCAGTCCGGCAGATCTTGATCGCCTCCCGGGTGTTGTTGAGCTTGCCGAAGCTGACCTGCTCGGGACGCAGCCCGACGCTGTCCTTGAGGCGGCCCAGGTGCAGCGACAGCAGCTGCCCCTTGTGGAGTTCGACCGCCATGTCGACGAGTTTTGCCTGGGTCAGCTGGAATCCGGCGATCGGACGGCCGAACTGGGTGCGCTGCGTCGCGTAGTCCAGCGCGCACTGCCAGGCCGAACGGGCCGCCCCCATAGATCCCCAGATGATTCCGTAGCGCGCCTCGGACAGGCAGGACAGTGGCCCGTTGAGGCCCCTCGCCTCGGGCAGCATCGCGTCGGCGGGCAGTCGTACGTCGTCGAGCACGAGCTCGCTGGTGATCGATGCCCGCAGCGACAGCTTGTGGTGGATGGTGTTGGTGGTGAAACCCGGGGTATCGGTTGGGACGATGAAGCCGCGGATCTTGTCGTCGGTGGCGGCCCACACGATCGCGACGTCGGCGACCGACCCGTTGGTGATCCACATCTTGCGGCCGTTGATCACCCAATCGGAGCCATCGCGTCGGGCCCGGGTTTTCATCGCGGCGGGATCGGATCCGGCATCGGGCTCGGTCAGCCCGAAGCAGCCGAGCAGTTCGCCGGCGGCCATGCCGGGCAGCCACTGCTGCTTCTGCTCCTCAGAGCCGTGCTTCCAGATCGCGAACATCGCCAGCGACCCCTGCACCGAGACCATCGACCGAAGTCCGGAGTCGGCGGCCTCCAGCTCTACGCAAGCCAGGCCGTAGTGGACCGCCGAGGCGCCGCCGCATCCGTAGCCGTGCAGGTGCATGCCGAGCAGGCCCAGTGCGCCGAACTGCTTTCCGAGTTGGCGGACCGGAAGGTCGCCGATTTCGAACCACTCGGCGACGTGCGGGGTGACATGCTCGGCGCAGAACTTTCTGACGGTGTCACGCACCGCGATCTCGTCGCTCGACAGGGATGCGTCGAGGCCAAGCGGGTCGTACCGGTCGAAGGCCGGCCTGGAAATTTGGGAAGCGTCCGTGCTCATGGCAGTCAGCCTGCCACCCGGTAGTCTCGCAGCATGCAACGGCCGGCCTGGCTAGTCATGGACGTCATCGGCGTGTTGGTGTTCTGCGCCCTTGGACGCCGCAGCCATGCCGAGGGAGTCACTGTCACCGGCGTCGCGGCGACGGCGTGGCCGTTTCTCACCGGAACCGTTCTGGGGTGGCTGGCGTCCCGTGGCTGGCGGCGGCCCACGGTTGTAGTCCCCACCGGCGTGGTCGTTTGGCTGTGCACCGTGGTGGTCGGCATGGTGCTGCGCAAAGCCAGTTCGGCGGGTGTGGCAGCAAGTTTCGTAGTAGTGGCAGCGTCGGTCACCGCGGTTCTGTTACTCGGTTGGCGGGCGGCCGTCGGCCTGGCCCTGCGGCACAGCTCCGACGTCTGACCAGTGACCGCATGGCCACGAGGACTCCGCGGCATGTAGAGGCGCGATCCGGAATGCATCCGCCGCAGAGGCGTTAGACAGTTAGATGATGGGCAAAACGCAGCTCAAGTTTGTTCCGGCCACGTTAGACGATGCGCTGGCGCAGCCGCTGCTGGCGGAGCTGGCCGTCGAGTACGCACAGCGCTACGGCAGCACGCCGCCGATGGTTCTGTCCTGGCTGCGAAACAACCCGACCGACGAGTTCGCGCCGCCCGACGGCGGCATGCTGGTCGGTCTCTTGGACGGCCGTCCGGTCACCGGCGGCGGGTTTCGCCGATTTGACGCCGACACCGCCGAGCTCAAGAGAATCTGGACGGACAGCGAGCATCGGCGGCGCGGATTCGCCATGGCGCTGTTGGGCGAGCTGGAGGCCGAGATCGCGGCCCGTGGCTACCGGAAGGTCTACCTGATGACCGGCAATCGTCAGCCCGAGGCCGAGGAGCTGTATCGGGCTACCGGATACACCCAGCTGCCCGGGCCGCTGGCCGCCTCGGGTCCGGTTTTCCCGATCGCATTTCTCAAGGAACTCCTATGACCGACCAACAGCTGCACCTGGCCGTCGCGCTGGACGGATACGGCTGGCACCCACAGGCCTGGCGAGCCACGCTGGCGTCCGACCCCGCCGTCCCGCCGGTGCTCAGCGGTCGCTACTGGGCCGAACTTGCAGCCACCGCCGAGCGTGGGCTGCTCGACTTCCTGACCATCGACGACACGCTGATGCCGCAGCCCGGGCGTCGTGAGCGGATCAGTGCGCGACGGTTGGCCGGTCGAGCCGATGCCGTGCTGGTCGCGGCTCGCATCGCTCCGGCGACGCAGCATATCGGGCTGATTCCGGTCGCCACGGTCACCCACACCGAGCCCTTCCATGTCTCTAAATCCATTGCCACCCTTGACTATGTGTCGCATGGCCGGGCGGGCTGGCAGCCACGAGTCAGCGCGACCGCACACGAGGCGGCCCTGTTCGGGCGCCGCGATGGATCCCAGCATCCCTTGTTCGACGAGGCCGCGGATCATGTCGAGGTAGTGCGCCGGCTTTGGGACAGCTGGGAAGACGACGCAATCATCCGCGACGTGAGCACCGGCCGCTACGTCGACAGGGACAAACTGCACTACGTCGACTTCACCGGAAAGTACTTCTCGGTCAAAGGGCCTTCGATCACACCGCGCCCCCCGCAGGGCCAGCCGGTAGTGGCCGTGCTTGCGCACGCCGGGCCCGTCTATGAATTCGCCGCCGCCAGCGCCGACGTCGTCTTCATCACACCCACCGACGGGACCACGGTAGGCAGCATCCTCGGTGAGGTCCGGGTTGCCGGTGGCGCCCGGCTGAAAGTATTTGCCGACGTGGTGGCTTCGTTCCACGGCGGGGACGACTTGGGCGACTTCCTTTCGGATGCGCTCATCTTCGCCGGCAGCGCAACGCAGTTGGTCGACATGCTGTTGGACTGGCAGCGGCTCGGTATCGACGGTGTGCGGTTGCGGCCTGCCGTCAACGCCACCGATCTCCCGGTCATCGTCGACCAGGTGGTGCCGCTGCTGCAGAGAGCCGGGCGATTCCGCACCGGCTACGTCGACGGCGAAACGCTGCGCGCACGGCTCGGCCTGCCGGTGGCGCCTAACCGCTACGCGGCGGTGAACCAGTGACGCGGGTGCCGCTGTCGGTGCTGGACCTGGCGCCGATCAGCGCCGGCAGCGACGCCGGCACGGCCTTGCGCAACACCATTGAGCTCGCCCAGCAGGCCGAGCAGTGGGGGTTTCACCGGTACTGGATCGCCGAGCATCACTTCGTCGCCGTTGCCAGTGCGTCACCCGCTGTGCTGATCGGACAAATCGCGGCCGCTACCAACAGGATTCGAGTGGGTTCGGCCGCGGTGCAGCTGGGATACACCACCGCCGTCGCGGTGGTCGAGAGTTTCGGGATGCTCCAGGCCTTCTATCCGGGCCGCATCGACCTGGGGCTGGGTCGGTCCGGGCAGCGTCGCAAAGAGGGCCAAAAAGCAAGAACGCCAAAAGAACCCCGCGATCCCAGACCGCCGCGCGAATGGCGTGAGGTCGACGGCGTGGTGATTCCGCCGCCGTTCGATGTGCGCGAGCTGCTCAACCTCGAACTGCT
>JBEKNM010000217.1:0-7313 GCA_049522835.1 Mycobacterium sp. | reverse complement strand
TGACTGGGTAGTCGAGCGGCTGTAGCGCGGCCACCCACACCTTTGCAAGCGGGCCGGAACGGCCACAGGTGGGGGTACCCGCCAGCGGCGAGGCGGCGAGCCGGGCAATCCGGCACAACCCAGCCGTCATCAGCGCGCAACCACCCAGCGTGTCAGCGCGGGTTTCCGGCGTTTGCTGCACTAGAGTGCGCACGTGATGGGTCCGTTGCCGACCTCCACGGAGCCTGCGAGGAGAAGCCATGCGGGAAGTCAAACTGGTAGGGCTCGATGCCGACGGCAAATACATCATCTGCGAGGGTGACGACCCCGCAGAACAGTTCAGGCTGCCGGCCGACGATCGACTGCGGACTGCACTGCGTGGCGGCGTGGCAGCGCCGGACCAACCAAAGCTCGATATCGAAGTCACCAACATGCTGAGCCCCAAGGAAATTCAGGCCAAGATCCGGGCTGGCGCGTCTGTCGAGCAGGTGGCCGCGGCGTCGGGCTCCGACGTCGCACGGATCCGCCGGTTCGCCCACCCAGTGTTGCTGGAACGTTTTCGCGCCGCGGAGCTGGCAACGGCCGCTCACCCAGTTCTCGGCGACGGCCCCTCGGTGCTGACTCTGCTGGAGACCGTCAGCACCGCCTTGGTGGCGCGTGGCCTCGACCCCGACGGGCTCAGCTGGGACGCCTGGCGCAACGAAGACAACCGTTGGACGGTGCAGCTTGCGTGGAAGGTCGGCCGGTCCGACAACATCGCGCATTTCTGCTTCACTCCCGGCGCCCACGGCGGAACGGTCACAGCGATCGACGATGGGGCCAGTGAGCTCATCGACCCGGACTTCGACCGTCCGCTGCGGCCGCTGGCGAAGGTGGCTCACGTCGACTTCGACGAGCCCGCCAGGCCGGCCGTCACCGCGCCGTCCGGGCAACCAGTGCACACCCGCCGGGGCAAGCCGGTCATTCCGGCTTGGGAGGATGTGCTGCTCGGGGTGCGCTCGGGCGGGCAGCGCTGATCACTGCCGTCGCAGGTCCCGCCCGCTAACCGCGACCTGCTGCTGTCAGCGCGATCAGCGTTAACCACGCGCCCGTCACTCCTACTCCTGCGCCCAGTACGAACCACCGCAGAATAGGGGTACGCCGCCATCCCCACAGGGTCGGCGCCAGTCCCCCGGCCGCCACAATGTTGAGCCCGACGGCCAACAGCGGATGCACCCGGATCAGCCCGAGACCGAGCACCACCACGGCAGCGGCGGTAACCGCGGCAACGAACCCGGCCACCGTCAAACCTGTTGCCCAAGGCACAATCCCGTCGCGCTGTCTGCTCACGCGTTTCTCCTAACTCTCTCGTAGAACGCCAGTGCGGCCGCGGTCGCGACGTTGAGCGAGTCGGTGCCCCGCGACATCGGGATGCGCACCCGCGCATCGCTTAGCCGCAGTGTTGCCGACGTCAGTCCCGGACCCTCGGCACCGACCAGCACCGCAACACGTTCATCACGCACCCGCGCCATCGCGTCTGAGAGCGCGCACGCTTCGGGGTGTGGAGTCATCGCCAGCAGCCGAAAACCGGCTTCCTTCAACATCACAAGGTCGGCGGGCCACTGGGTTGCTCGCGCATACGGCACCAGCAACGCATGACCCATGGAAACCCGGACGGCGCGACGGTACAGCGGATCAGCGCAGCCACTGCCGAACACGACCGCGTCCACGCCCAGCCCCGCCGCATTGCGAAAGATCGAGCCCAGGTTCTCGTGGTCGTTGACGCCTTCGAGCACCGCAACAGTGCGGGCGCCGCCGACCACCTGTGCAGCGCTGAACTCCGGCACCCTCCTCGCGGCCGCGAGCACACCGCGGTTGAGGTGGAAGCCGATCACCCGCGCCATGAGATCGGCGGATGCCCGGTAGTACGGCGCTGCGAAATGGCTGAAACCGGCCAGATCGTCCTTGAGCTCGACAAGCCTGCGGTCGGTGCCGAGCAATGCGTGCGGGACGAACCGCGACGCCAGCATGCGCTGCACTACCAGCACGCCCTCGGCGATCACAAGCCCTTTGCCGGTCGGCAGATCGGGACGGCGATCCACGCTGTTCAAGTCGCGGAAATCGTCGAGTCGCGGATCGTCGGGATCGTTGACGTCCTGAACATCCACGTCATCGTGAAAATTCACCCCGTCAAAACCACCCGGGCCGGCGTGTGCTCACGGGCTTTCGTCGACTTTCACGGGCTTTCGTCAACCAGAGCCAAGATCAGATCCGCCGCTTTGCGCAGGGTTTGAAGTTTATCGCTGTCCAGTGTCGCGAGCCGTTTGGCCAGCCATTCCTGCCGGGCGCGACGGGCCGCCTTGACCAAGTCGGCGCCGGATACCGAGACCGAGACCAGCACCTGCCGCCCGTCGACGGGGTGCGGGGAACGGTCAACCAAGCCCATCTCGGCCAGGGAGGCGATCACTCGGGTCATCGACGGCGGTCGGACCCGTTCGCGAATCGCCAGGGCGCCTGGCGTCATCGCACCCTCGTTGGCCAAGGTCGTCAGCGCCGACAGCTGCGACAGCGTGACCGGCGCCGACGGGTTGCGAAAACGCAATTGGCGGGCCAGCCGCATCACGGCCAGCGACAAGTCGCTGGCCAGCCGCGCTTCGCTGTCAGACATGGCGCGAGGTTACAACGGAACCTGATAGTTGGGGATAAGAATCGCAAACGACAGACTTTAATTCTTTTAACTGCGCGGTGCCGAATTTCGGCGAAATGCTTTTTTTGTCAGCCCGCGCTCTCTGCGAGTCCTCCCGCTTGCCGCGACAGGGCCCCATCCTCGGGCCGCGCCGCGGCTCGCGTCGTCGCCGGGCTAAATTAATCGTCGATGTCTGTCGAACCTGACCCCCCCGAGGTGCCGCGTTTGCCGCGGGTGCTGCTCGAGGTGTGGCCCTTCATCGCAATCGGCGCGCTGGGCTGGCTGATCGCCGTGGTCGCCGCGTTCGTTCTACCATCTCTCGCGAGCTGGCGCCCGGTGGCACTGGCCGGGGTAGGCGTCACGCTGCTCGGTACCAGCATCTTCGTGTGGCAGCTCACCGCTGCCCGCCGCGGCGCACGTGGCGCACAAACCGGACTCGAGAACTACCTGGACCCTAAATAGATATTCGAAGCGCAATTGCGGACCCGGGAGGATCGATGGTAGCCCCGCTATTACAAGCCCAAGTCGATATCAACGCGCCTGCCTCGAAAGTTTGGGCGTTGATTTCGGATTTTCGGCGAATGCCGCAGTGGAGCCAGCAGTGTCGTTGGATGAGACCGTTCGGCCCGCTGCGCCCAGGCACCCGCACTCTCAACCTCAACCGCCGCAACCGAATGTTCTGGACCACCACGTGCACCGTCGTCGAGGTCATCCCGGAGAAGAAGCTGTCGTTCTGCGTCAACACCAACCGCACTATCTGGAGCTATGAGCTGGAGCCCAGCGGCCAGGGCACCCGGGTGATCGAGAGCCGCCACGCCGAGAACGGCGTCGCCCCGTTTTCGAACCTGTCGGTCAACGCGCTCTTCGGTGGCACCACGAACTTCGAACGCGAATTGGTCGGCGGGATGAACTCCTCGCTGGCCAGGATCAAAGCGGCCGCCGAAAAAGGCTAGTCGGGTGACTCTGCCGGGTCCTCTGGCGGCGTCACTGGCTGCGTCTCCGAGATGTCGAGGACGCCGTCGTCGTAAGGCTCATAGATCGCCGAGCCGGTGCCCGCCGGAGCCGGAGTGTCGGAATGGGCGCCGCAGCCGTACCGCTTGTCCACGACGTGCCCGTCTGCGGAGAGTTCGTTGCCGCATACCCCGAACATTGCTCCGAGCGATCCCGCCAGCGGCAGGAAGAAACCGCAATCGCGACATACACGTTTGGTGGACCGCGACATCGACGAGTCAGGACCGTAATCCCCCTCGTGCCATCGTTCGGCGGCCTCGGAGCGGCCCCAGGCGCTCATCACCCAGCGCCGTGCCAGCCCGATTTCGGCGGCGGTCTCGTCCACTTGGGGGTCACCACTGGCGGTGTAACCGGGGACCAGCCGCGGGTCGTCCACGGCCGGTGCCAGCAAGTCTCCCGGGCTCAAATCTCCCTGCCGGACCCGCTGCTCCCAGGGCACCCAGTCAGGCGCCAGCAGCGCCGTCGGCCCGGGGACCAGCACCACTTCGCTGATTGTGGCGTGCTCGGCACCGGGATAGGCTGCGATGACGACGGCCCACTGCCACCCCTGGTAACCAGGCAGATGCGCCAAGAATCGGTGAGTCCCGGCGTTTGGATCTTCGTAGCCGACGCCCAGGTAATCCCCGACGGCTTCGGGGCTGCTGAACTCGGCGACGGCCGCCCTGGCTTGGTCGGCCGCAGCCGTGAGCACCGCCGCCAACCCTTCGGGCCATTGCCCCACAGTCGCCACAGCGGATTTCCCGGTGGATTCCTCGATGGGTCCGGTCACGCTATCCCCTCTCTTCAGTGCGTCTCCATTATTGCCGCACGGCAGGGCCGACGAGCCACACCCGGTTACCTGCGGACCCAGGGAGTCGGCATAGGGGAGAATTAATTCGTGTCTGGACGGCGGCGTGATAATCCGGGCCGAGTGGCCTCTAACCCGGGCCGCCGGTCCCGCAACGGTTCGGCCAACCAGCATCCCGGCATGGCCAACTACCCGGCCGACGACCCTGATTACCGCCGGATTCGGCGCCCGCCATCGATGCCGAGCGCGAACCGTTACCTCCCGCCATTGGGCCGACAGTCAGAACCGGACCGCAGCAGTCCGCCGCCGCGTGACCCTACCGCCGGCGAACGGATCACCGTCACCCGCGCGGCGGCGCAGCGAAGCCGCGAAATGGGTTCCCGGATGTACTGGATGGTCCAGCGGGCCGCCACCGCCGACGGCGCTGACAAGTCCGGTCTTACCGCGCTGACGTGGCCGGTCGTGGCGAACTTCGCGGTCGATTCCGCGATGGCCGTTGTCCTGGCCAACACGCTGTTCTTCGCCGCGGCAAGCGGGGAGAGCAAGTCCAAAGTCGCGTTGTATCTGTTGATCACCATCGCGCCGTTCGCGGTGATCGCGCCACTCATCGGTCCGGCGCTCGATCGGCTGCAGCACGGTCGCCGCGTGGCGCTGGCGATGTCGTTCGCACTCCGCACCGCATTGGCGGTGGTGCTGATCATGAACTACGACAGCGCTACCGGCAGCTTCCCGTCGTGGGTTCTTTATCCGTGCGCGCTGGCCATGATGGTGTTCTCGAAGTCGTTCAGCGTGCTGCGCAGCGCGGTGACACCGAGGGTGATGCCGCCAAGCATCGACCTGGTAAGGGTCAACTCCCGGCTGACTGTGTTCGGCCTGCTGGGCGGCACCATCGCCGGCGGTGCCATCGCAGGCGGCGCCGAGTACATCTGCAGCCACCTGTTCAGGTTGCCGGGGGCGCTGTTCGTTGTCGTTGCGGTCACGATTGCCGGCGCCTTACTGTCGATGCGGATTCCGCGCTGGGTCGAGGTGACCGCGGGTGAGGTCCCTGCCACCTTGAGCTATCGCCGCGACACTGACGAGTTGCGGCGAAGCTGGCCGGAAGAGGTCAAAAAGGTCGGCGGGACACTTCGACAGCCTCTGGGCCGCAACATCATTACCTCGTTGTGGGGTAACTGCACTATCAAGGTGATGGTCGGCTTCCTGTTCTTGTACCCCGCGTTTGTCGCCAAGGCGCATCAAGCCAATGGGTGGGCTCAGCTCGCCATGCTGGGCCTGATCGGCACTGCGGCTGCGATCGGCAATTTCGCCGGTAACTTCGCCAGCGCACGCCTGCAGCTGGGCAGGCCGGCCGTGCTGGTGGTGCGTTGCACGGTGGCAGTGTGCGCAGCCGCCTTAGCAGCGTCGGTGGCCGGCAACCTGGTGATGGCGGCGATTGCCACCTTGATCACATCGGGCTCGAGCGCCATTGCGAAGGCCTCGCTGGATGCCTCGTTGCAAGACGATCTGCCCGAAGAATCGCGGGCATCGGGGTTCGGGCGTTCGGAGTCGACGCTGCAGCTGGCCTGGGTACTGGGCGGTGCACTGGGCGTGTTGATCTACACCGAATTGTGGATCGGCTTCACCGCAGTCAGTGCGCTGCTGATCCTGGGTCTGGCGCAGACCGTCGTCAGCTTCGGCGGCGACTCGTTGATCCCCGGCCTGGGAGGTAACCGGCCGGTGATGGTCCAGCAGGAGGGTATGCGGCGCAGCGCCGGCAGCGCGGCAGCGGTAAGGGAGTGAAGCTCAGAGTCAATCGGGGCCTGGCCGTGCTACTTGGGGCCGCGGTGGTCCTGCTGTGCGTGGGTGCCGGAGTCGGCACGTGGCTGCTGGTACGCCAGCGCGGTCCGCAGCGACCGGAGATCAGCGTCTATTCGCATGGGCACCTGACCCGCGTCGGGCCATACCTGTACTGCAACGTGCTCAACCTCGACGATTGTCAGCAACCGCGGGCCCAAGGCGAGCTGCCAGTCAGCGAACGCTATCCGGTGCAGCTCTCGGTACCCGAAGCCATTTCCCGGGCACCGTGGCGACTACTGCAGGTGTATGAGGATCCCACCAACACCACCACCACTATGTTCCGGCCGGGGACCCGGCTCGCGGTCACTATCCCCTCGGTCGACCCGCTCCGCGGGCGGCTGACCGGGATCGTCGTGCAATTGCTGACGTTGGTGGTCGATCCCTCCGGTGAGCTACGCGACGCCCCCCACGCGGAATGGTCAGTGCGCCTGACCTTCTGACATCCAACGTCGACTTGTTGTGCGGATTCGGTTGAGTGGTGATTTGGCCCAACAAGTCGACGCTGGCGCCCAAGGGGTTATGGCCCGTGACCCGCCGGCACCCGCTCGCCTTCGAGTGGCGGCCCCGGCGGCGTTCCGTCACCGAAAGGCCTGCCCCCCAGGGCTTCCCGCCCATGTGGGGTCAGCCAGCCGGCCAGGTCAGGGCCTTTGGGCACGATGCGGGTGGGGTTGATGTCACTGTGCACGATGTAGTAGTGCTGCTTTATCTGGACGAAGTCGGTGGTATCACCGAAACCCGGTGTCTGGAACAGGTCACGCGCGTAGGCCCACAGGACCGGCATCTCGCTGAGTTTGGTTCGATTGCATTTGAAATGGCCGTGGTAAACCGGGTCGAAGCGGGCCAACGTGGTGAACAGCCGCACGTCGGCCTCGGTGATGGTGTCGCCCACCAGGTATCGCTGACTCGCGAGGCGTTCGCTCACCCAGTCCAGTGCCGAGAACAACCGGTCGTAGGCCGCTTCGTAGGCCTGCTGTGAGCCGGCGAAGCCGCAACGATATACCCCGTTGTTGATCTCGGTGTAAACCCTCTTACTCA
>JBEKNM010000216.1:0-7317 GCA_049522835.1 Mycobacterium sp. | reverse complement strand
CTTGATCAATTAGCCTGATCAGTAAGTTGCTTGACCCGAGCAACCTGAAGCAACCCTGCCAATTGCTGCGAAACAGGAGCAGTCGGTGTCCATAGACGCACCCGAGCTAGAACAGGTTCGCGACCGTTGGCGTGCTGCCGTCGCCGGTGTGCTTTCCAAGAGCACCCGGAAGGACCCCGCCGAGTTAGGCGAACAGCCCGAGCATCTGCTGGATACCCCAACCTATGACGGGCTCGCTGTTCGGCCGCTCTACACCGCCTTCGACGAGCTGCCGGAGCCACCGCTGCCGGGCGAGTGGCCCTACCTGCGTGGCGGCGACGCATTGCGTGACGTCAAGTCCGGCTGGAAGGTTGCCGAGGCGTTTCCGGCCGCTGGAGCTGCAGCTGGTGACGCCAACGCGGCGGTGTTGGCCGCGCTGGGCGACGGGGTCAGCGCGCTCTTGGTCCGGGTAGGGGAGTCCCGTGTGGGAGAGTCCGCCGTGGCACCGGACCAGCTCGAGGGGCTGCTCGCGGGTGTGTACTTGAGCATGGCGCCGGTGATCCTCGATGCCGGCGCCGACTACTCCGCGGCCTGCGATGCCATGCTGGCGCTGGTATCCGAGGTGGAACCCGACCAGCGCGCCACACTGTCGATAGACCTGGGTGCCGACCCGCTGACCGCCGCGCTGAGCGAGCGTCCCGCCCCGACGATCGAAGAGGTCGTCGCCGTCGCCTCGGGAGTGGCCGGCGATAGCGGCGTGCGGGCGATCACCGTCGACGGACCCGCTTTCCACAATCTGGGCGCCAACGCGACGTGGGAACTCGCCGGCAGCGTCGCGGCCGCGGTGGCCTATCTTCGGGTGCTCACCGAATCGGGGATGTCGGTCGGCCGGGCGTTGCGGCAGATCAGTTTCCGGCTCGCCGCCGATGACGACCAGTTCATGACGCTCGCCAAGATGCGGGCCGTGCGTCAGCTGTGGGCGCGGGTCGCCGAGGTCGTCGGCGAACCGGAGGGTAGCGGCGCCGTCGTGCACGCGGAGACGTCGCTGCCGATGATGACCCAGCGCGACCCCTGGGTGAACATGCTGCGCACCACGCTGGCCGCCTTCGGCGCGGGCGTCGGCGGCGCCGACACCGTGCTGGTGTTCCCGTTCGACGTGGCCATCCCGGGAGGCTTTCCCGGTACGGCGAGAAGCTTCGCGCGCCGGATCGCCCGCAACACCCAGCTGCTGCTCCTGGAAGAGTCGCACGTGGGCCGGGTGCTGGACCCCGCCGGTGGATCGTGGTTCGTCGAAGACCTCACCAAACAGCTGGCCGAGCGGGCTTGGCAACACTTCCAGGCCATCGAGGCCCGCGGCGGGTTCGTCGACGCTCGTGCCTACGTTGCCGACCAGATCGCCGAAATAGCTGCGCGACGCACCGACGACATCGCGCATCGTCGGACCGCGATCACCGGCGTCAACGAATTTCCCAACCTCGCCGAACCTGCTCTATCGCAAAGTAATTCGCCTAGCACAGACGGGAACTTAGCGCGCTACGCCGCCGGGTTCGAAGCGCTGCGCGATCGCTCGGATGTGTTTCTGGCCCGCACCGGTTCACGGCCGCAGGCGCTGTTGCTGCCGTTGGGCCCGTTGGCCGAGCACAACATCCGGACCACGTTCGCCGCGAACCTGCTGGCGTCGGGCGGCGTCGAGGCGATCAATCCGGGAACAGTCGATGCCGACGGTGTGGCTGCGGCCGTTTCGAACGCGGGGTCGCCGACCGCGGCCGTGATCTGCGGCACCGACACCCGCTATGGCACCGAGGCGGCCGGGGTCGTCGAGGCGGCACGCCGTGCCGGGGTGTCGTGCGTCTACCTGGCCGGGCCGGAGAAGGCGGTGGCAGACGCAGATCCGCAGCACCGGCCCGACGAGTTCCTGACCGCGAAAATCGATGCGGTCGAGGCCCTGTCGAATCTGCTCACCCGGTTGGGGGCATAGCCACGATGACTGTTGATAATGTCGCCGGCCGTGCGGCTCCGGCCACCACCGCTGTCATTGGCAGCTTCTCCGACATTCCGCTGCACAGTGATCGTCACGTGCAGCCGCCCACCGAAGCCACGGTGGAAAAGCATGTCGCCGCAGCCGCGTCAGCCCAGGGGTATACGCCTGATCAGCTGGAGTGGCATACGCCGGAAGGCATTGACGTCAAACCGGTCTACATTGCCGCCGACCGTGCCGCCGCTGAGGCGCAGGGCTACCCGCTGAACAGTTTCCCGGGTGAGCCGCCGTTTGTGCGCGGGCCTTACCCGACGATGTATGTCAACCAGCCGTGGACCATTCGCCAATACGCCGGGTTCTCCACTGCCGCGGATTCCAATGCGTTTTACCGCCGCAACCTGGCCGCCGGTCAGAAGGGCCTGTCGGTGGCCTTCGATCTGGCCACCCACCGCGGCTACGATTCCGACCATCCCCGCGTGCAGGGTGACGTCGGGATGGCCGGTGTGGCAATCGATTCCATTCTGGACATGCGACAGCTGTTCGACGGGATCGACTTGTCGGCGGTGTCGGTGTCGATGACGATGAACGGTGCCGTGCTGCCGATTCTGGCGCTGTACGTGGTGGCCGCGGAGGAGCAGGGGGTGCCGCCGGAGAAGCTGGCCGGTACCATCCAGAACGACATCCTCAAAGAGTTCATGGTGCGCAACACCTACATCTACCCGCCTAAGCCGTCGATGCGCATCATCTCCGACATCTTCGGCTACACCAGCGTCAAGATGCCGAAGTTCAACTCCATCTCAATCTCCGGCTACCACATCCAAGAAGCCGGTGCCACAGCGGATTTGGAGTTGGCTTACACCCTGGCCGACGGCGTCGACTACATCAAGGCGGGCCTGGACGCCGACCTGGACATCGACAAGTTCGCGCCGCGGTTGTCGTTCTTCTGGGGCATCGGGATGAACTTCTTCATGGAGGTCGCCAAACTGCGGGCGGGCCGGTTGCTGTGGAGCGAACTGGTCGCCACGTTCGACCCGAAGAGCGCCAAATCGTTGTCGCTGCGCACACATTCGCAGACCTCAGGCTGGTCGCTGACCGCCCAGGACGCCTTCAACAACGTGGCGCGCACCTGCATCGAGGCGATGGCCGCGACCCAGGGCCACACCCAGTCCCTGCACACCAACGCGCTGGACGAGGCGCTGGCGCTGCCCACCGAGTTTTCCGCCCGGATCGCCCGTAACACCCAGCTGGTATTGCAGCAGGAGTCGGGCACGACGCGGCCGATCGACCCGTGGGCGGGCTCCTATTACGTGGAGTGGCTGACACATCAGCTCGCGCAGCGGGCGCGCGGTCACATCGCCGAAGTGGCCGAGCACGGCGGCATGGCTGCGGCCATCAGCGACGGCATTCCCAAGCTGCGCATCGAGGAGGCGGCCGCGCGCACCCAGGCGCGTATCGACTCGGGCATTCAGCCGGTGGTCGGGGTCAACAAATACCAGGTCGACGAGGACCAAGAAGTCGAGGTACTCAAGGTCGAGAACAGCCGGGTGCGTACCGAACAGCTGGCCAAACTGCAAGAGCTGCGGGCAAGCCGAGACAAGTCGGCGGTCGAGGCCGCCCTCGCCGAGCTAACCCGGGCAGCCGCCGCCCACGGCCGCGCCGGGGTGGATGGGCTGGGCAATAACTTGCTCGCTTTGGCCATCGACGCGGCCCGGGCCAAGGCCACGGTCGGGGAGATCTCCGACGCGCTGGAAAAGGTATACGGCCGGCACCAGGCGGAGATCCGCACGATCGCCGGGGTCTACCGCGACGAAGCTGGAAAGGCCACCAACATCGCAAATGCCAGCCAACTAGTCGAGAAGTTCGCCGAGGCCGATGGCCGTCGTCCCAGGATTCTGGTGGCCAAGATGGGCCAGGACGGCCACGACCGCGGTCAGAAGGTGATCGCAACGGCATTCGCCGACATCGGGTTCGACGTCGACGTCGGATCGCTGTTCTCCACGCCCGAAGAGGTGGCCCGTCAGGCCGCTGACAACGACGTGCATGTGGTCGGTGTGTCCTCGCTGGCCGCCGGCCACCTGACCTTGGTGCCCGCACTTCGCGACGCGATGGCCGAGGTGGGCCGGCCCGACATCATGATCGTGGTCGGTGGCGTCATTCCGCCCGGTGACTTCGACGAGCTCTACGCTGCCGGGGCCGCCGCCATCTTCCCGCCCGGGACGGTGATCGCCGACGCCGCGATCGGCTTGCTGAAAAGGCTCGCCGAGCGGCTTGGTTACACGCTGGACTAGCAACGGGAATTAGCCCGCGATGCCCAAAATCATGGCGAGGGCGCGTTCGACTTGGCGCATTGTGTCGGGCGTCAGAGTTCCCAGTCGTTCCAGCAGGCGCCACAAGGCGCGTCCGATGGCGCAGTGCTGATATCGGTATTCCCTCATGAGGATGGTTGCTTCAAGTAGACGATGCGGTCGTCAAGCGACTGTTGGGCGGCTTCGTTCACCGCGGCGACCAGGGCCGCGGAGCCCGCGGTCTGGCGCGAAAACCGCGACGAGAGCGCGATCAGCAGTCCGTGATGGTGACCGCCAGCAGTGCTGTGTTCGGCTGCCAGTCGGGTGAAATCGCCGACATTCTCGGTCAGCACCGCATAGCCACCGGCGACCGCCGCAGCGAACACATCCGGGTCTGCGCTGCCGGCCAAACCGAGCTCGGCCACGGTCGTCGCCTCGATGCCTCCTGCACACAGCGCAGCCGCAAGCCTGCCCGGATACATCTCGTCCAACAGCACCTTCACCGCGAACTGGCGGCGGTCGTCTCGTCACGGTGCAGATCGATTCGCGCCTGAATCTCCTCCGGGTACCCGGCGCAGTAAGCCAATGCCGCATCGACCTGGGGGCGCGTGATCGCCCGGTCTGAAACCAGATCTGCCGCCGGGTCATCGACCGGCCCTAGATCGTGGATCCACATGGCGATCTCCCACACGTCTGGCCCCCCAATCACTCCGGCGCGCCGACCGGTCGGCCCATCACGAAACGTGATTAGCGGATGCTCGTCGCGGCGCGCACCCTCCTCGGCATAGCGACGCAACCGGTCAGACAGCGTCTCCCCAGCCGCACGCGCCCGCAGACGCAGCCGCTCAGCAAGACGATCATCAAGACGAACCGACACATTCACCGACATGCTTACACTGTAGTACGTTGTCAACGCTCGCTGCTCTCCAAGAAGATTCCTTGGCCGGCGGCGCCAGGACACGGTCCGTCCACGCGGGGGATGGCGCACCTCGCCTGCGCTCGGCTTTAACATCTTCTGGCACTGTTAGCAGACCAGCACCCCTTACCGAACCTCGCTCGAACGACACGAACAAACCGCGGCTTGGCAATGAACTACTCGAAGGCGGCCACAGTGACCGATCTCGAACACCGCTGGCGAGCCGGGATGCGATGACGTCCCAAAAAAAAGACACAGTCAAGGACCTGACGGCGGCAGTCCGCAGCGGTGATCGCGCGGCGCTGCCGCGCGCCATCACGCTGCTGGAATCCACCCGCGCCGACCATCGCGAGCAGGCGCAGCAGCTCTTGTTGGAGTTGCTGCCGGACTCTGGAAACGCCCATCGCGTGGGAATCACCGGGGTCCCGGGAGTGGGCAAGTCCACCACCATCGAGTCGCTCGGCATGCAGTTGATCGAGCAGGGGCACCGAGTGGCGGTGCTGGCGGTCGACCCGTCGTCGACCCGTACCGGCGGGTCGATTCTCGGCGACAAAACGCGGATGGCGCGCCTGGCGGTGCACCCGGACGCCTACATCCGGCCGTCGCCGACCTCGGGAACCCTGGGCGGGGTAGCAAAGGCCACCCGGGAAGCAGTTGTCCTGCTGGAGGCGGCGGGTTTTGACGTGATCCTGATCGAAACCGTCGGTGTCGGGCAGTCCGAGGTGGCAGTGGCCAATATGGTCGACACCTTCGTTTTGTTGACCCTGGCCCGCTCCGGCGACCAGTTGCAGGGCATCAAAAAGGGCGTACTGGAGCTGGCCGACGTCGTGGTGGTCAACAAGGCCGACGGTGATCACCTGCGCGAGGCACGCTCAGCCGCCCGAGAGCTTTCGTCGGCGATCAGGTTGATCTATCCGCGCAAAACACTCTGGCGGCCACCGGTTCTCACCATGAGCGCGGTGGAGGGCACAGGTCTGACCGAGATGTGGGACACCGTTTAGCGCCACCGCCAAGTGCTCACCGACGCCGGAGAATTCGAAGCCCGCCGGCGGGCCCAGCAAGTCGATTGGACCTGGCAGATGGTCCGCGACACGGTCCTGGACCAAGTGCTCTCCAACCCGGCGGTGCGTGAGATTCGCGCCGACGTGGAGCGCCAAGTCAAAGCTGGGGAGTTGACACCCGCGCTGGCGGCCCAGCGAATTTTGAAGGCAGCGTCAATCTAACGGAAAGGTAACGTATCTCTGTCGGCTCGTGCGGGGCGGGCGCGTCGATTCGACGTAAATTCGAATTCGACGTAAATTCGAAGTTGTGACGGCAGACACCGGGGTCAATCGCCACGCAGTTCCTTCCCACGATGCCCCTGACGCAGGACATCGTGTGTTCGGTGCGGCGGACCCAAACTTTTCTTGCGTCCTTCGTGGGTTTTCGAGTCTGTTTCCCGGCCGCCGATTCGGCGGCGGGGCACTGGCGGTCTATCTCGACGGCCAACCCGTCGTCGACGTGTGGACAGGCTGGTCTGACCGCGCAGGCCAGGTGCCGTGGACGGCCGACCGTGCGCCTATGGTCTTCTCCGCGACCAAGGGGCTGGCCTCCACTGTCATCCACCGGCTTGTCGATCGAGGGCTGATCGACTACGACACCCCGGTTGCCGAGTATTGGCCCGAGTTCGGGGCCAACGGCAAAGCGGCCCTCACTGTTCGTGAGGTGATGAGGCACCGGGCCGGCCTGTCGGGCTTGCGTGGCGCCACCAAGGAAGACTTGCTGGATCACCTCGTGATGGAAGAGCGCCTGGCGGCGGCGCCTCCGGGACGCCTGCTGGGCAAACCGGCGTATCACGCGCTGACCTTCGGCTGGCTGATGTCCGGGCTGGCCCGGGCCGTGACCGGAAAAGGCATGCGTGCGCTGATCCGTGAGGAGCTCGCCGAGCCGCTGGGCACTGACGGCTTACATCTGGGCCGACCACCCGCCGATGCACCGACGCAGGTCGCCGAGATCATCATGCCGCAGAACATCATCGGCAACCCGGTCATCAGCGCTGCGGCATGCAAGCTGGCCATGGAGTTCTCCGGCGGATTCCGCTCCATGTACTTCCGGGGCGTCATGGCTGCCGTGCAAGGCGATATTCCGCTGCTGGACGCTGAGATGCCGGCTGCGAACGG
>JBEKNM010000215.1:0-7352 GCA_049522835.1 Mycobacterium sp. | reverse complement strand
ACCCGAAGATCGGCGGCCTTGCCTTTCGTGGGTTGCACGGCGGTCACAACTGCGCTGATCTCGGGGAAGCGTTCGACATCGAAGAAGTCGGCGGAGCGCAAGTGCTCGTCCCGACGGCCGATGCCGGTGTGCACGGATACGGTGCGAATGTCGACACGGCCGAAGGTCGCGCCGTTGCCGAGCTGCCCGTCGCCGCTGAACTCGGTGAAGCGGCCTTTGACTGTGAGCAGTCCCCACATGTTCTTGATCTTGAAGCTGATTGCCGAGCGATCCGGATCGATGTTCCATACGCCGGCCATGTCGGGATCGTTCAGCAGTGTTTCCAGGGTCGTCATCGTCACCTCATCTGTTTTGTCGCCGGACTGTGCCCTGATTGCTCGCTAGTCAATCAAAGGCGCGATCTCCGCGGGGTCGAAGTACTCGTCGATCCGCTTGATCAGGCCATCCGGGTCTACTTTGATCACGATGCAGACCCGCATGGAGATCGATTGGCCGGCATGGCCGGTGGCGTGCAGGCGGTCGGCCACATCGTTGATGGCGTCGTTCGCCGCTACGGACATGCGCGGACCCTCTCATCCGTTTACGAGCTGCTCCAGTATCGAACCCAATATCGAGCGCTTACGCCTGGGATGGCCTGCCCGCCCAGCTCCCGCGCCCGCAAGCTCTGGGCAGGTGCTATCCAGCCTTGTCGTTCGGCTGGTCGTATCCAGGGTGCGCGGCCGCTAACCGATGCGCTACCAGGGTGCGCAGAGACGACGTCACGTTCCCGGCATGTTCATCAAGTTCACCGGCCCGGATAGCGGCGGCTAACTCGGCTTCGTCGGCAAAGCCGAGCTCGGCGAGCGCCGCACGCACCGGTGCGTCATCGGTGGCGAGCAATTCGCGCTCGACAATGCGGAGTGCGTTGGCTGCCACCCTGGCATGGAAGTTGACCTGGCCGCCCGTCGCCTGGCGGACATCGGTATCGAGGAACTCGGCGACGGCCGCGACGAGTTCGGCAGCGGTCGGGCGGCCATACACTCCGGTCATCGCCGGATCCCGTCGAGCAGGTCGAGCAGATCCCATTCGGTCTCGCAGACCCGACGCCCGATGGCCGCCAACTCCACCGACCGAGCCTGCCCGCTCAAATGACGCTCCGCCTGGTGCCGGCAGATGACACCCCAGCGCAGCGTGGCCAGCACCAGCCACCAATGGAACGTCACCCGATCGACGGTAGCCCCGCTGGCCAACTCGTAGGTATCAAGGAAGTCTTCGATGCTGCCCAGACCCCCTGCACCCAGGCTGGCCGGGGCACCGAACCGCCAGGCCCGGATGCAGAACCAGGCCAGGTCTTCGTACGCCTCCCCGACGTGGACCAGCTCCCAGTCCAGCACGGCGGCCAGCTCGGATCCCTCGACGATGACGTTTCCCATCCGGAAGTCGCCGTGCACCAGCACCGCGGGTGACGACGGGGGCCGGCGGGCGGCCAACCAGCGGAACCCCCATTCGAAGGTGGCAGTCGTATCACCCATGACATCGAGTCGCTCGCGCCACTCGAGCAGTTGGTCGCCGCGGGTCAGGCTGGGATCGTCCGCGTCGGCCCGGTGAATGGCGGCAAGCGCCTGTGCGCATTGGCCCAGCAGCCGCGCGCGACCCGCATGCCCATCGGCGTCGTCGAGCTGACGCTGGATGCGCCGCACGATGGTCTCGCCCTTGATCTCGTCGCAGATCAAAAAGGGATTGCCAATTGCGGCAGGCGAATCGGCGGCGACCAGGATGCGGGGGACCGGTGCGCCGGCCGCGGCGGCGGCAGCCTGCGACCGGGCTTCCAACTCCATGCCGGCGTGTACGTCGTCGGGCGGGCCGGTGCGCAGGATCAGCGACCGGCGTTGCTCGCCCGTGACGGCGTCGAATGCCCAGGTGGTTCTGCTGGCGCCACCGGTCAATGCGCGCAGATTCTCGATCGTGGTGCTGACGCCGAGCGCGGTCTCCAGCACCTTGGTCAGGCGGGGCGACAGCTCTTTGGCGATCGTCACTTCTGGCCAAACTTGAACAGCCGCTGCGCCACCCGGCGAATCTGGATTTCCTCCGCTCCTTCGGTGATCCGGTAGCGGCGGTGGTGGCGGTAGATGTGCTCGAACGGCTCGTGCCGGCTGTAACCGAGACCGCCGAAGATCTGCATCGCCCGGTCGGCGGCGTCGCAGACCAGTCGGTTGGCACGATAGTTCGCCATCGACACTTTGTCGGACACTTCCATGTGGTGGTCACGGTCCAAGTGCCAGGCCGCGTATTGCACCAGCAGCCGCACCATCTGGGCTTCGGTCTGTAGCTCGGCCAGCGGCCACTGCACAGCCTGGTTGACCGACAGCGGCTTGCCGAACACCGTGCGCTTGCTCGCGTACTCGGCGGCGCGGTCGATGCAGTACTGCGCCGCGCCCAGACTGCTGGCCGCTTGCCGAATCCGATTCTCGTGCAGAAACGTTTGCGCTACTTCAAGACCGCGATCCACCTCGCCGAGCACCGCGTCAGCGGGAATCCGCACCTCGGTCAATTCGACTTCGCCGTGGTCGGTGGGCATGTTGAAGGTCCACCAGTAGTACGGGATGTGAAATCCGGGCGCATCAGTCGGGACCAGAAATGCGGTGATGCCCCGGGCTTGCCCCGGCTCACCGGAGGTGCGCGCGAAGATCAGGTCGTGGGTTGCGCGGTGTACGCCGGTGTTGAACCGCTTGGAGCCGTTTATCACCCAGTCACTGCCGTCGGGTTTGGCACGCGTTTCCAGCCAGGTCGCGTCGGAGCCGTGCTGCGGTTCGGTAAGCCCGAACGCCATGGAGCGTTCTCCGGTGATCAACGCCTCTGACCAGTCACGGCGTTGTGCGTCGGTGCCGAAGCGCTGCATCATGATCACCTGCGGGAAGTTGCCGACTATCGACGATTCGTTCTGCAAGTCGTTGTGCAGACCAAGGCCCTTGTGCGCCAAATGCTCCCGGATAACGGCCATGTCGACGTTGGTGCCGTCGCGTCCGCCCAGCGAAGCCGGTAATCCGTAGCGCAGCCAGCCCGCCTTGTCGGCCCGCCTACGCATGTCAGCGAGCAGATCCTCCCACTGGCGCGTCGGGATGCCGTCATTGTCCCAATCGGTGCGGGCATGCTCCCGGCGCTGGTCGAAGTACTGCATGTTCTCGGCCTGCAATGGGGCGATCTCACGCTCGATAAAAGCGTCCATGTCGGCAAGCAGCCCCGGAAGGTGTTCTGGCAAAGTGAAATCCATGGCAAACTCCTTTACGCGCCGTACAGGGTCTTCTTCCACACCGTCGACAAGGTTGTGATGGCGTCCTCGTCGCTGATTTCCAGGCTTAGCCTCCCAGGGCCGGACGGCCCGACGAACACAGCGGTGAAGTTCTCGAACAGCAGCGCGATGGCCGCCGCGGTGTGGTCCGGGTTGAGCTCAGTTCCATAACCCTGCTCCTGGGCGCGGCGGACCGAGGTCGCCACGATGTCCATCCCGAACCGCCGAAATTCGTTCTGGACAGCGGCAAAGCGCTGCTGGGTGGCGGCCAGCTGGGCGACGGCGATCATGATGCCGATGTTCTGTTTGAACATGTTCCAGTACCCAGTGACCACCGAGGTGAAAAACGCATCGTCATCCGCATAGTCCGGCAGGTGAAGACTCAGCCCGGACGGTGTGACGACATTGTGCAGAAATGACCCCGCCAGCGCGGCCAACAGGTCTTCCTTGTCGGCGAAGTACCGATAGAACACCGCCGGTGACTTTCCCGCGGCCGACGTGATATCGGCTAGCGTGGTGCCGTGAAAGCCGCGTTCGGCGAACAGCTTCCGCGCTGCTTGCTCGATAGCCTCCCGGGTCTGGCGGCCTTTGGTAGTCAGCACCCGTGGCGGTTCCTGCGCGGGCATCAGTTTCGGGTCCGGTCGCCCGCGCGCAACAGCGCGCTCGGCAGATCGTGGCCGACAACCGATTTCGCGACTCCGGCCGCGGCGATGGCAGCCTGCAGATCGACGTCGACATCAACACCGCTGTCACGCAGCAGGTACACCAGATCCTCGGTGGCGATGTTGCCGGTGGCGCCCGGTGCGAACGGGCAGCCGCCCAGCCCGCCGGCCGAGGCGTCCAGCCGCGAGACTCCGGAGCTGACCGCCGCATAGGCGCTGGCCAGCCCGGCTCCGCGGGTGTTGTGGAAATGTCCGCCCAGCGGAAGATCGCCGATCACCGGACGTAGTTGGGAGATCAGCGAAGTGACCCTTCCCGGCGTGGTGGTGCCGATGGTGTCGGCGATCGAGAACCGGTCGACGCCCCGATCGCGGGCGGCCGCGGCGATGTCGAGGACCCGCTGCGGCGGGGTGGGCCCCTCGAACGGGCAGTCCCACGCGGTGGCGACGATGATCTCGACGGTGACGTCGCTGTCGTGGGCGATGGCGACTATCTCGTCGATCTGACCGGTCGCCTCCGCACTGGTGCGCCCGACATTGGCCTTGCTGAAAGCATCGCTGGTCGACACCACGTACTCGATCGACCGCAGCCCCGCGGCGATGGCCCGCTTGGCGCCGTTGGGACTGGCTACCAGAGCGGAGAACTCGATGTCGGGGTAGTTGTGCAGCTGGGCGGAAAGTTCTGCGGCGTCGGCCATCGACGGAACTTTCGACGGGGATACGAACGCCGTCGCCTCTACCTCGCGCACCCCGGTGGCTGCCACTGCCGCCAGCAGTTCCAGCTTGGCCGACAACGGGATTGGCCTTTCGATCTGCAGGCCGTCACGCAGTGACACTTCGCGTATATCGACATGTGGGGTCACAGCACCTCCTGGGCCCGCCATTCGGCGAGCTCCTCGGCGGTCTTGCCGAGCAGCCCGATATAGACGTCGTTGTTGTGTTGTCCCGGACGCGCCGGCCCGGCGTTGCGGACGCCGCCCGGGGATTCAGAGAGCATCGGCACGACCCCCGGTCCCAAAACATTGCGCCCGACTCGTTCGTCATAGTGCTGGACCAGCATGCCGCGAGCCCGCAGCTGCGGGTCGTTGACCACCTCCGCAACCGTGTTGATCGGCCCTGCGATTACTCCTGCGGTGCTGAGCCTTTCGATGATCTCGCCGGGTTGACGCTTGGCGGCCCAGGCGCCGATGATGTTGTCGAGCTCGTCTTGGTTGCGGCCGCGGGCGGCGTGCGTGGCGAACCGGTCGTCGGTGGCCAGATCCGGGCGACCCATCGCCGCGCACAGGCGAATGAACACGGTGTCCTGATTGGCGGCGATCACCACCCAGGAGCCGTCCGCGCTGCGGTAGATGTTGGACGGCGCGATACCATCGAGCCGGGTACCCGACGGTCCGCGCACCACGCCGCCGACATCATAATCTGGAATGGTGGATTCCTGTACAGCCAAACATGATTCGGTCAACGCGACGTCGACCACCTGGCCCCGCCCGGACACGCTGCGCCGGTACAGGGCGGCCAAAGCGCCCTGGGCGCCGAACATGCCGGCCAGGCTGTCGCCCAGCGACAGCGCCAGGCGGGGCGGCGGCCCGCCGGGGAAGCCGTTGAGGTGTCGCAGCCCACTGGCCGCCTCGGCCACGGAGGCGTAACCGGCCTTATGCGCGTCGGGCCCGGTCTGCCCGTAGCCGGATACCCGAACCAGGATGATGCCCGAGTTGCGTTCACTGAGCACTTCGTAGCCCAGGTTCCACTTCTCCAGGGTGCCCGGACGGAAGTTCTCCACCACGATGTCGGATTTCTCGACAAGATCGAGGAACAATTCGCGGCCGCGGGGTCGGCGCAGGTCGAGTGTGATGGCTCGTTTGTTGCGCGCGTGCACCGTCCAGAACACACGCTGTCCGTCGAGTTCGGCCTGGCCCCAGGTGCGCAACGGGTCCGGAGCGCCGGGCGGTTCCACCTTGATGACATCGGCGCCCATGTCGCCGAGCAGTCGGCCGGCGAACGGGCCTGCGATCAAGGTACCCAGCTCGAGCACCCGGATGCCGTCCAGCGGTCCCGACAAAGTTCCCGCGGTCATTCAGGCCTGCCGAAGTCGTGGCGGACCAGCCAGTCGGTGACGATGTCGATGGCCTGTCGCAGCTTATCGCGTTGGTCGGGGCCAGCGTAATAGTGTGTGGCGCCTGGAATTTCGTATATCTCTTTGTCGGGGTGCCCGATCGCCTCGAAAAGCCGTCGGGTGTGGCTAGGTGTGCAGGCGTCGTCGGCCAGGTTTCCGATCACCAGCGCCGGGATCGCGAGATCGCGCCCGCAATTCACCCCGTCACCGCGGGCGTCGTCGTAGCTCCACTGCGACAGCCAGCCGCGCAGCGTGCAGAAGCGGGCCAGCCCGACCGGGCTCATGTTGACCACCTGAGGATCGCCCAGATAGCAGGTTCCCGGCGTGCGTTCGTTGGGATCGACGTCCGGGTCCAGCCAGCGCGGATCGGCCATGGTGCCGTGCACGACGAATCCGAATTCGTCATCGGGGCGACCTTGCGCTTTCAGTTCGGCGAGTTTTTCCCGAACCCACGCGGTGATGCGCCGGTTGCGGTCGATCTGTGCTTGCCGGTACCGGGCCAAAAATTCCTGGGTGTAGGGCGGTCGGTTGGGATTGTCGGGGTTGTACAGATCCAATTCAGGATCGCGCTTGCTGGGATCGGATTCGTCAAGGATTGAGGCGTCCATCCATTCGGTCAGGGTGCCGTGCCGGCTGATGTGCGCGGCGAGCAGCAGGATGCCGTCGGCGGCGGGCAGGTCCAATACGGTCAGGTCGGGGCCGTCGCCGGACGGGCTCGACGTGATCGTCGCGTGCTGAGCCTGCTGCTGGTAGAGCACCGACAGCGAGCCACCGCCGCTCCAGCCGGCCAGCACCACCTGCTGATAGCCCAGCCGGTTTTTGGCGTCTTTGATGCACTCGCCCAGATCCTCGACCACCTTCTCCATCAGCAGCCCTGAATCCGTGCCGCGGAACCGGCTGTTGCAGTAGATGACGTGGTGGCCGGCCCGGGCCAGCGCGTTGATCATCGGCAGATACGCCCCGCCGCCGATCGGGTGCATGAAGACCAGCACCGTGTCCGACGGCCTCTCTTTCGGCTTGAGCAGATAGCTCTCCAGCACGGTGATCTCGGCCAGCCCACCGTACACATCCCGGACATCGGAATTGTTCTGAAAGGCAACAAGATAGGGGATTCGTTCGTATTCGTACTTCACAATTTGCTTTACTGCTTGCGGGCTCCCCATGGTCAGTGCTGTCCCAGGTCGTGTGCGAGCACCTCGGCTGACGGCGTCAGTCGGCGGCGGGTGTCGACGGCGATCACCTGCCAGTCGACGCGGGAATGCTCGTCGAATTTGCGACGGGCTCGTTCCCGCGCCTTCTCCGGCGCGCCGTG
>JBEKNM010000214.1:0-7364 GCA_049522835.1 Mycobacterium sp. | reverse complement strand
ACGTTAGAGACCGGATCGCGGTAGGCGTCCCAGTACACGCCGCCGCGGACAATCGCTCCGTTCGGCGCATTGGTCAGCACGTTGTCCAGTGCGTCGGGTGCATCAGATGGCCGCGGCTTGTACGCGTCGGCGAACGGGGTCACCCCATCGAAGCTGAAGTTGGTTGCCATGATGAAGGGATTGGGCACCCTGACCGCGCGAACCGTCACGTCGGCACGGTCCACGGTGCTGCCCGGAAAGCTTTTGACCGGAACGCCCTCGCGTGTGTAGCCGAATCCGGGCGGCGGGTCGCACGGGGCCACGCTGCCGACGGTGATGTCAGCGATGTAGGTGCCGGTATCCACCCGCAATGTGTCACCGATGTGGCCGATCGGCGCGTCGCCGGCGCGGGCTCGGGGAGCGGCGACGCCCATCGCGGTGACGCTCGCGGCGGCGACGAGGATGGTGGACAGGAAAATCACCCAACGGTGCATCTTCGCCTCCTTTGCTCCCTTCTTGGGAGGCTCCCTTCGGGGGACCTTCGCATGATTGCACACGCAGTGCGGCGAGGGGGAGGGGCCGGACCGGGGTTTGGGGGATGCGGGTTGAGCGCCATTCTGGGACTATCTGGGAGATATGAGGCCCCTCCTGATGCTGACAAGCCTCGCCGTCGTGATCGGCATGGCCGCGCCCGCCCGCGCCGACAGCAACGACGATGCATTCCTCGCCTCGCTCCAAGCGGCCGGCGTCACCTATCCGGACTCGAGCAAGGTGATAGCGGCCGGAAAATGGGTGTGCCAAACGTTCGGCCAGGGCATGCAGTTGGTGGATGTCGTCAAGGCCGTCCAAGCCCGCAACCCCGGCCTGCATGGCGACAACGCTGCCAAGTTCACGGCAATCGCGGCCAGCGTCTACTGCCCCAGCGCTATTGGTCAATAGAGGACCGAGTAGACGCACTACTCGTCGGAGGCTGTGTCGGTGCCAGAGCCTGTGTCGGTGGCGGTTTGCAGTGCGCGCCGACCGCCGGGCGCCCGACCCAGTTCCAGCGGGCCCAGTCCGGGAACGGCGCGTGGGGGCGTCATTGCGGCGCGTCGTTTCCGCCAGTGGCCAGCGCTCGAAAGACGCCAATCGGCGGCCCATTTCCACTCATAGATATCTGACGTGCTCAAACTCGTGGCGATCGCTGCCATTCGCAGGTGGGCGCCGCGGGTGTCCATCCACGAGGTGATCAACCAGACTCTGTCGAGGTCGTCTCCGGGAATCTCAAAACCCCACGACATTTCTTCGTCGTCGCAGCCCATGGACGGACGTATCGCAGGCTTGGGCGTTGATACCTCGAATTGATTGCCATCAGTCTCGAGGTCGAGTCCGACCTCGTAGCGCACAGTCGGGCCTAGCATCCGTAAAGTCACTTGGAGTCGAGCAAGATTTTTGCGACGCGGCGCAAGCCGATCAACCTGCACGACGACGCCATTGGCCCCCGCTGTCTTGGGATTCGCTCGTAGCTGATTCCACGTCGCAATCAGCCCAACGAACGCGATGATGCCAATAAAGACGTCGAGAACGATGATGGCGGCCACGTCGACATAGCCAACACCATCCGAACTTGCGCCGCCCGCCGGGTGTTGGGCGCGGGATCTGTCGGCGACTAAGCGCTGACATGGTCGCCACCCTGATCGGCGACTTCCGAGTCGCAATACGCTAGTGGCTGTGCGCGTCGATCCGGGGCCGCTGGCATGGGCGGCTGTGGTCCAGGCCTGGCATCTGGACCTGGTCTGCGCGACGGTAATCGTGTTGCTGGTCTGCGCATACGCGTGGTGCTACCGGCGCGCCCGGAACGGCGAGCAACCAGTCGGACCGGCGCAGGCCGGGTGCTTTGGCGTTGGGATTGTGCTGTGGGCGCTGGCCACGTTGAGCGTCATCGGCACCTATGCCTACGCCTTGTTCTGGGTGCGCGCGCTGCAGGTACTGCTGCTGCTTTACGTCGTGCCGTTCTTCCTGGCGCAGGGCAAGCCGGTCACGGTCGTGCGCAATGCGCTGGGCCCAGCAGGCCGGGACCGCGTTGACCAGCTGTTGGCGAGCCGATTGGCCCGGGTGCTCGCGCACCCGTTGACCACGTCGCTGGCAATGCTGGCCACGCCCTGGCTGCTGTACTTGACGCCCTGGTATACCGCGGCGCTGGAGAGCGAATGGATTGGCGCGCTCACTCGGGTTCTGTTGGTAGTGATCGGTTTTGGGTACTTTTACGCTCGTCTCCAAGCAGATCTCGTTCCCCGCAGGTACTCCCAGCTGATCTCGTTGTTGATCAGCGTCGGCGAGACGCTGGGCGATGGAGTCTTGGGGTTGGTCATCTGGCAGGGCTCATTGATCGCCACGCCGTATTACTCGAGTTTGCAACGCACCTGGGGTCCGGATCCGCGGCTCGATCAGACTATCGGCGCCGGCGTGCTATGGATCCTCGGAGACGTGGTCGGGTTGCCGTTTGTGCTGCTGCTGATGCGCGCGCTGTCCCGGGACGAAAAGGCGCACGCCGTTGCGGTCGATGCCGAGCTGGACACTGCGGAAGCGGCCGAGAGTGAAAGTGCAGTGCCATCGGCGTTGTGGTGGGAAAACGACCCACAATTGCGCGAGCGGTTTCGCAGAGGCTGACATTCTGCGATCGCAAATTAGACCAATATCGCGCTAGTCGGTTTGGTCGACAAGCGCGGCGCCAGGCGCGTTGGTCCGCACCGACTTGATGCCGTTCTCCGCCGCAGTCTTGGAATTGTAGCCTTGGCTGCTGGCGATGATCTCTCTGTTGGCGGCCTTGAGGTGGAACCGAAACTTCCCCGCGTGATCTTTGAACAGTTCAAACTTCTCAGTCATTCGTCTCCCTTGATCTGCTGAACACGATAGCCCGAGGAATCACGATAGCCCGAGGAATGTTGCCACGGATATAGCGGATGACGTTGCCCGTCGACCTCCCAGTCATCGCCGGATTCAGCACTCGCAAGATGAGCGGATTTGCTGGACACGAGAAACGCTGCGTCGCGCGAGCCTTTTCACGTAGATAATTATGCTCGAACGGCCTGGCATGAACTGTGGGCCACGCCAGAATCCTTCCCGCCTTGTTCCATGCTCGGACCTTCGCCGACACGTCGTCGGCGTGGCGTGCTCAGCCGGCGGGCGCGCTTACCCTGCCAGTGCGCTCGCGGTGCTTGCAGCCCGGCCAGCAGCAGGGCCGGCGTTGGCCTTCTTCCAGCTCCTCCTGGGTCCGGCGAATGCGGCGCTTTCGGGTCATCTGCTGCTTGGAATCCTCGACCCAGCAGATGAACTCGTTGCGCGCCAAGGGCGTGATGTCCTTCCAGGCAGCGAGTGCCGTGGAGTTGGCGATCAACGCGTCGCGCAGGTCTGCGGGCAGCTTATGCACCACCCCACCGGGCACTCGTTTGCTGCTCACAGCGCCAGGGTAACCGCCTACCTGAGCCGTCGCTGCTGAGCGGTTCACGATGAGCACGCCCGCCATATCGGGCGACGAGAATGCCGCCGGTGCTGATCTACCTGGCTGGGTGATTCGCCCTGCCGGAACAGGCGGCTCAGCCACGCTCATACACCGTCACCCGATCCTGGATACCCCAGAATTGAACCGGCTGGCGGGAATCGACTTCGGTCCAATTCGAATCGAGTATCAGGTGCATGTCATCATCGCCAGTGGCACCGGCGCGTCCAAGATCGCGAACGCGGTGGTGCTCGCCGATGTAGATAACGCGTTTCCCGTTGTAGGCCATCAATATGCGCGCGCCGACATCCTGGTCATAGGGCGGCCACGAAAGGAATAGCGTCCTGTCAGGGTGCAGTGCCACCGCTTCGGCGCCGTCCTTCGCGCAGATCTCGGCATAGAGGTCGTCGCCGTGCCAACCATTGGTGATCAGCGCCGTACCCGGGTTCAGGTCGTAGCAGACGACATCCACGCCCACCTGCGCAAGCAGGTAGGCCCAATAGCCCGTGCCCGCGATCGGATCGACCAGGCCGCCTTGAGCGTGCTTGGCCACGAACGCCACGGTATCGGGGTCAGGGATGGTCCAGGAGTACTGCCTGACGAGCCTTTGCCGATTCGGCGAGCGGGCCATGCACTCTTCTACCGTCAGGTCCAAACGGAACTCACCGACCACCGGGTTGCCCCGCAAACTATCGGGCTCAACGCAATCCTTGACAGCCTCCCAAAAAGGGGTTGTCGACGATCACTCCCGGTACTCCCTCAAGGTGAGGCTCTCCTAACACATTGGGCAGATGTATTCCAAGTCGTCTGTGTCGAACATCTTTCGTTGCCCTTTCTCCCGATAAATCTGGCGTTGCGTCGTGTCGGCGCGGGGTCCGGGAAGTTAAATCGATTGTTCCCGTTCCCAGAGCGGATCGTCGACGGCAGGCTCCGCGCGATATTGCTTGGCACCCAGTCATGTCGCTGCCAACGCGAGCACGCTAATTAGCACGGTCATCGCCGATTTATCTCCGGGCAGTACGCCAACACGGCGGCCGTAACCGCATTAAAAGCATCAATCGGCGACAACATGGGGTTGACATGCATCGCCACTCCAACGACGTCGGCCTGTGAATGCCCCTGCTTCAAGTAAGCACAGACCGCGCGGCCAGCGGCCACCGCTGTGTTTGGATCCACAACGAGAATGCCCGAGGCCCGCAGCGCGGAGAGATAAGCAGCATCCTCGTCGTCGTCACTGGCTGCAGTCGGCGCAGGCTCCACTTCAGTCGATGTCGATGGTGATGTCGTTGCTCGCAGCGAAACTCGTGGATATGCCGGTTCGGAGGTGCGAGCGACGGGTCGCTGTCCGACCAACGCGGTTACGATGCTCACCGCGACGACGAGACAACCGCACCCGATCGCCAGAGCCCGCGGCGAAATCGCCCATCCGGACCCCGGCTTCTCCTCGTCGCCACCCGGGCCGCATGCGGTAGGCGCCGATCGTGTGTCATCAAACATTGCCGTTGGCCTCACCATGCGCAGGCCGCTGCCGCGCGGATCTCATCATCATCTACTGCGGCGGTGATGCTCAAGACTCCAGCGCGGTTGCCGGCCGAACCGGCCGACCAACCACTCGGCGGCCCCCTGTCATCCAGTCGGATCGTCGCCAGGCGGAAGCGGCTGGTGATTAGGCGTCGGCACCCGCGAGATTAGTTCGCGGTCAATCTGTTGCGAAAATGCGGCTCAGCCGGTGGTGAGAGTAGCTGTCGCGATGAGTCCGATAAGTAGGCGTTTCATTTTGCTCTAAATGACTTACTCGGGCCGGAGAGGTCGTTTCATGCTACAGACGATGCTCCATTCGAAAAGCAACTCTCCGCCTTTGTCGTAGCCCTTGAAGTGGTGGGCGACCTGAGTACGTTGCACCGCGGAGCTTACGATCTCCCATCCCTGTTCTCCGTAGGTCTTCGTCAGACGGCTTACCTCGTCTATTAGCTCCTTCAGAGACTCGTTCGTCTCATAGATGAAGATGGTCTCCCACCGCTGCGGGTACCACTGGCCGTCTGACGCCAGCCACCAACCTGGCCCGGGCGAAGTGCTCATATCCCGGCACCCTACGGTGCTGGGAGCAGCTAGACAGAGATTTTTTGTGAACTTTAAATGTGATTTCGCCGAGGAGCTGGTTACGCTGGTCCAGCGGGCAAGTCGGGCCGATGATATCGACAAAGGCATGCTCTGCCGGGCGGCGATTAGGGTGATACACAACCCACCCGCTGCCAAGCCGTATTTGATCGGGCTCAGTGCGGGGCTCCGCGTTTACGGCTTGAGAATGCTATTCGAAGCGATCTGTGTCCAATACCCGACCGCAATTAATGTTCCGACCGGCCTTGCGGAATCCTTGAGTGGGTAGCGACGAACTGCTAACTGGCCCCCCGTGGCCGCATGAAAACGGCCACTACGGCCAGAAAGGCAGCCCCTCGCGGATCGCGTTGACGAATTCCTCCCACCGGCTGCGCGCTGTCTCGTTGTCCGATGTGCTGACGCCGCTAATGCGAAAGCCGAAACCATCCGAGAACACGAGTTCCAGGTCATAGATCCGAAACTTTTCGTTTGAAAACTGGTCAAAATGCACGCCTGCAAATTCGAAGCTGACAATGTTCCCAAGTGGCCGTACCCATGCCTCGACCGAACTTGGGTCAACGGGCTTCCCTGTCGAGGTAGGGTCGCGTCGGCCGTTCTCTTCGGCTAGGTCATAGTTCAACTCGCTATAGCTGATGTCGACCTTTGCCAGCCGGGCCGACGTCACGGCCCAGATACACCAGCGAGTCGTTGCTTCCGCCGCGGTCGACGTGACGTGGGACGCTTTGATGGCGGCCGGGTCTACAAGTGCAGCAAGGGCCGCTTGCGCGGCCCTCGGCGCCACGAAGCTGGGGCGGCCCTTGGTCGGATCGGTAACGTATCGCTCCATCGGGATCCGCTGCTCTCTGGAGAGTTGCATCGCGCTTACTTTCTGCTCGATCACCAGGTCATGCGTCCAACTGTGAGCCGCAGAGCACGAAAGCGCGCGTTGTAAATTCAGCCAACTCACAGAAAGCGCCACCGGGGTTTCCCGGTGGCCGCTGGGTCAGTTTTGTGCCTCTAGCTAGGCGGTCGATTTCGTCAGCTACCGCCGGAGCGCGGAGTCAATCACTTCGATGTCGCCCATCAGTGGAGCGTAGGTCTGCACAGTCCGTGGCGCACAGTGTCTCCGCCGAGCCCTGCCGGCGAAGGGTGTCGCGCGGCTCGTCAGGTTGGGCTTTAGCTACGCTGATTTGCAGTGCTTTAGCGACGGTTGCGGAGTATCGGGTGAGCTTGAATGTGGCGATGTTCGTGGCGCTCATTCGCGCCAGCTACCCGCTTGGCATTCCCACGACCGACTACAGAGCGCTGCTGGCATTGGTGCGGCGTCGGTTATCCGACGACGAGATAGCAGAACTGGCTACAGACCTGATGGCTCGTGGTGAGTTGAAGTTGGACATCGACGATTTCGGCGCGGCGATCACGCGGATCAGTGACAAACCTCCAACGGCGGCAGATCTTGAACGTGTCCAGCGTCGCCTTGGCGGCGATTGGCTGGCCGGCTGACCCTTCTCACTCTTGTGGGCGATGCCCCGCGGCTTTCCAGCGCTTGTGAGCTTCGCAGTTAGCGCGCCAGCAGGTGGGGCCGCGTTGCCGTTCATCGCGGTGGCCCCCCGCTTCGATTTCGACCACTAGTATTTCAGGTGGCCGTACTCGCACTCCTCGCCTGTGTAGTCGTTGTAATTCACCGGATGCTCACCGGGGCCCCCGCTTGAAAGCGCCCCTCGTAGCCGGCTTAATGACTAGCGAGGACTAACTGGCGCGGCGACCCCGGAATAGCCGCGCACATTACTCGTCGCTACGCCAGTGAAAT
>JBEKNM010000213.1:0-7424 GCA_049522835.1 Mycobacterium sp. | reverse complement strand
CGCCGAGCCGCTCTCCCCTCACCTTCACACCACCGCCGCCCTCGCGGCGCGCACCGACCCTTAGTCCCACCACTGTCGGCTTTCAGCCACGCACAGCGACATAAGTAGTACCGATTGGCCACAGCGCCGATACACGTCTATCGCACTTCGGAGGTCCAGGCACGATGGTGCCCCAAGCCCGGTCTGAAGCCACCCGCCAAAAGATCCTCAACGCCGCGATCGACCTGTTCAGCGAGGTCGGGTACGCGGCCGCCGGACTAGGCGAGATCATCGACCGTGCGGGAATGACCAAGGGCGCCCTCTACCATCACTTCGACTCCAAAGAAGCGCTGGCAACCGCCGTCATCGAACAAGGCACCACCCTCACCCGCGACGCATTCCACCGCGTGTGCCAATCATCCTCGCCTGCACTCGAAAACATCATCCACGGCGTCTTCGTCGTCACAAACCTTTTTATCACCGACAAAACAGCCCGCACAGCCGAACAACTCACCCGCGGATTGGCCGAATTCAACAGTGCAGCCTCCCAAGTCTGGAATAGCCGGTTGGACGCGATGACAATCCAGGCCAGCCGCGCAAGCACCGAAGGCGACCTCCGCGAAGACCTCGACCCCTCCGCGGTCAGCGAAACAATCCTCAACGCCATGCTCGGCGCGCAACTGCTCGCCACGACAGAAGGCGGCAGCGATCACATCAAGAAACTAACCCGATCCCTAGAACTTCTGCTCCCAGCAATCGTCGCCGACACCTCGCTGGGTTACTTTCGCGAGTTTCTTGCCCGCGAGTCGCTACGCCACCCACCAGGTCACCCCTCGACTGATTGAGCACACGAACCGTGCTAGCGCTCGTCAACCCAGAGCCGCTCCGTCAAATTGTCGAACGTCACCAACACAACCGGATCATCGTGCCGCATCAGCGCCGACTTGCTCATCCTGGCCCGCACCGTCCAACCCTCACAATGCTGCAGCTGCACAACCAGATTCGCCAGCGCATCGACACCAGAAAGCGCGGCTACCTCGGCCGGTACGGTATGGAAGATCTCAGGGAACGACGACCCCGCCAACCTGTCCTGCTGGTAACCCACCATCTCTGCAAACGCCGTATTCGTAAACAAGATGGTGCCGTTCCGCGCCATAGCGAGCGAAGGAACCGGGATCCGCTCCAACACCACCACAGCAGGCAACCGCAACAGGATGTCCATCGGTGAATCCCCGGGACTCCCAGTACGCCGCCGCTCAACCTGCCGACTGCCGTCCATACCAGCGCCGTCGCGGCGATGGGCGTGTGAGCCCCCAGCGAGCAACCAACCGCCCGACGTGCACGGCACAGACGTCAGCGTCTCCGACTCGATAGGCACGACCGACATGTGCTCCTCCTAATGAAAGCAGACCGACCCGAAGACCGGCCGGGGTTTACCGCCCGCGCCCGGGTGTGACCAGTATGAAGAAACCGACGATACACTTATATCAGCATGATGCATACTAGTTGGCAGAACTGCTCGCTGTTAACAAACTGGCAGTCTTCCAGGGAGATTACATAGCATGAGTAAACGCGGAACGCCAGCCGAAAAGCAGACCGCGGACCGGCGCAAGAGTTCGACGGCCACAGTGTCGCCCCTGGGCGGGTCAGCGCACCGGCCGTGTCACCGCCGCTTACCATCGATGGAACTGACTGTGGCGGCCGAACTACCTTGGCGCGACGCGATCCCGCCGGTGCGCCGCGACCCCGCCGGTGCGCCGCGACCCCGACGAGACAGGGAGCGCGATGACCGAGGTCAGCGAAGGACGGGCCGGCACCACACGCCAACGACTCATCGCTGCCGCCTCACGCCAGTTCGCCCGCCGCTCCTACAGCATGGTCAGCCTCGACGACATCCTGGTAGAGGCTGAACTCACCAAAGGGGCAATGTATTTTCACTTCCCGTCTAAGCAAGCACTGGCTTTGGCGATCATCGACGACCTCTCCGAGATGAGCCGTGCAGCGGTCACCGAGTTGCTTGCCCACAGGATGTCGGGACTAGAAACACTGATCGACCTTGTCTATCTCCGTGCCGTTCAAGACACCCAAAACGAGCTGGCCCGAGCCGGCGTCCGACTCCTCGACGCCCTGGATAACACCGACCTGGGCACCCCACTGTGGCAATCATGGATCGAGTTCGTCACCACCCTCACCCAAAAAGCAATCGCCGAGGGCGACTTCATCGATCAGCACGATCCCGAAGACATCGCCAAAATGCTGGTGGCGCTGTGGGTGGGTATGCGCCGAATCAGCGATCCCGACCAACCCGAGCACTACCTCGATAACCTCCAAAAAGCATTGATACTGGCACTACCCAGCTTCACCGACCCCGACCGAATCGACTACTTCACCCAATTCATCAAACGACGCCACACACTCGCCGTGAAAAAGGTTTCCGCCGAGCCGCTCTCCCCCGACCTTCACACCACCGCCGCCCTCTCGGCGCGCACCGACCCTTAGTCCCAACACTTTCGGCCTTCAGCCACGGACATCGACATACGTAGTACCGATTGGCCACAGCTGCAAACACACGTCTACCGCACTTCGGAGGTCCAGGCACGATGGTGCCCCAAGCCCGGTCTGAAATCACCCGCCAAAAGATCCTCAACGCCGCGATAGAGCTGTTCAGCGAGGTCGGGCACGCGGCCGCGGGGCTAGGCGAGATCATTGACCGTGCGGGAATGACCAAGGGCGCCCTCTATCACCACTTCGACTCCAAAGAAGCGCTGGCAACCGCGGTCATCGAACAAGGGGCCAACCTAACCCGCGACGCGTTCCGCCAGGTGTGCGAATCATCCTCGCCTGCACTCGAGAACATCATCCACGGCGTCTTCGTCGTCACAAACCTCGTTGTCACCGACAAAACCGCCCGCACAGCCGAACAACTCACCCGCGGATTGGCCGAATTCAACAACGCAGCCTCCCAGGTCTGGAATAGCCGGCTGGACGCGATGACAATCCAGGCCAGCCGCGCAAGCACCGAAGGCGACCTCCGCGAAGGCCTCGACCCCTCCGCGGTCAGCGAATCAATCCTCAACGCCATGCTCGGAGCGCAACTGCTCGCCAAGGCAGAAGACGGCAGCGATCACATCAAGAAACTAACCCGCTCCCTAGAACTTCTGCTCCCAGCAATCGTCGCCGACACGTCGCTGGGCTACTTTCGCGAGTTTCTTGCCCGCGAGTCGCTACGCCACCCACCAGGTGACCCTCGACTGATTGAGCCGTACTAGCGCTCGCCAACCCAGAGCCGCTCCGTCAAATTGTCGAATGTCACCAAAACAACCGGATCATCGTGGCGCATCAGCGCCGACTTGCTCATCCTGGCCCGCACCGTCCAACCCTCACAATGCCGCAGCTCCACAACCAGATTCGCCAGCGCATCGACACCGGAAAGCGCGGCTACCTCGGCCGGCACACTGTGGAAAATCTCAGGGAACGCCGACCCCGCCAACCTGTCCTGCTGGTAACCCACCATCTCTGCAAACGCCGTATTCGCAAACAAGATGGTGCCATCCCGCGCAATGGCGAGCGAAGGAACCGGCATCCGCTCCAACACCACCACAGCAGGCAACCGTGTCAGGGTGTCCATCGGTGAATCGCCAGAACTCCGAGTACGCCGCCGCTCAACCGGCCAACTGCGCTCTATACCAGCGCCGTCGTGCGATTGGCCGTCGGAGCCATTATCACGTAACTGCGCATTCTTCATGGACGGCACATTAGCAACGTAAACAAGATCAAACACAACTAATCAGCAAAACCCAAATGAAGCGCCAGCGTGTCGTGAACCGGACTTAGGCCGGGTTCATATTGCACATGACCCTTATAAGTTGGCCTGTTCGTGGTCTGGTCAGGGTCGCGGGGATGGTGCGGGATCGTATTTGGCGCTGTCAGGCCCGGGCAAGTGCGACCGGGTTGGGGTCGAGGATGCCGAGCAGCCAGTCGACGGTGCGTTTGACACAGTCGGTGAGGTTGGTGTCGGGTTTCCAGCCCAGCGCCCGGGCCGCCCCAGCTCGACCGCTACTCGGGCCGCGGCCATCCGTGCCACGCAGCGACGGCGTCAAGCACCGGAGCCACGTTGGTGGCCCACCAGATGTGGTGGTTTGGATGGGTGGCGCACTTGCGCCACAAGTCCGCAACATGGTGCAGCCAGGTCAACAGAATGGCAACACGCTCGTCGATGCATTCATCGATGCGCTTACGGTCGCCAAAGTCCGCGTCCGCTCGGGCGCGTACGGCACGCAGCGCATTACGCTCGCGGTCTAACAGGCCGCCCGCCCGTAGCCGCGCAGCGACCACCGTGCCCAGATCAGCTCCCTCCACCAGGCAGCTCGCCGTCAGGATCATCAGGTACTCGTCGATCAACGCCGGCTGGCCCGGCCGCGCCCCGCCCCAGTCCACGATGCCGGTGACCGGGCCCCGCACGCCGGCCACCCGAACATTGCCGGGGGTGTAGTCGCCGTGCGTCCAGCTCACCGCCATACGCCAACCAACAAGGGCCTGCCGCAGCATCGTTCCAAGCCGGTCCACCTCGGAAACCCGGCGGGGCTCTATCCGCCGGCACATGTCTGCCAGGTCTTCCAATGGTTCGATGACCCATCGCCGCAACAAGCAGACGTTGTCGACGACGACGAACGTGGCAGTCCGCCGGTGCAGCGGCGCGATGGCGCGCAGGGCCGCAACGGTCAACTCCTCAACACGGTCCGGGTGGCGCGCCAACGCCTCCGCCAGATCCATTCCCGGCAGATGGGACTCCACAGACATGGTCGCATCGGTGCGCTCGTCGAAGGCCAGGATCCGCGGCAGCAGCTCGCGCCATTTTTCGTCGAGTCCAGGGTGGATGGCGAGTTCGGCGAGCACACGTCGGTGCGTGCGCAGGTCCGCGGCTCCCAGCAGGCCGCGAGCCACCTTCAAAACCGCCGCCGGCCGTCCCTGCTCGGAACGCAGCACGAACACGGTCGTATCGCCGACGAGTTCTGTCGGCGCGGTGCTTAATTCGATGTCGATCAGACCGATCGGGAGACCATTGACGTCGACCCGGGCCGATGAGGAAGACCGCGTCGACCTGCCCTGCCTGCTACTCATTGCTAACCAACCACCGCCGACGCGGTACGGGGGGCCCGCGCAGCGCGACGAAGTTGTCGCGCTGTTCCCGTGGGTTGTGCCGGCTTGAGCGCCAACACGCCGTATGCCAATTCGGTGAAGTTTGAGGATGAAACGCTGGTCATGTTTCGGCTGCCAATCTGTACGTGAAGTGCTGCGCGACTCGCAGCCTGAGCGAGAAGAAAGTTGGTGCACGATGCGACCCGACCACGTCCCGGTCGCTCCCGTCTCGGTCGCTCCCCGCGGTCGGCCGGAAACCTCGATGGGGTTGGTTCGGCGTCGACGAGACCTGTTTAGCGCGTGGCCAACCGCCTCCGACCAGCCTTGACGATCGTTTGGTCCAGCCACGGCCCGCGGCGGGCCCCGGCGCGGCGTGGACATTCGCAGACCGGGGTTCCGATCCTCTGTGCCGACGCGCTGGCGGCGTCAGCTTTGGGGCGCGCTCCAGTTGATAGCTCAGCGTATTAACTGCCGTCTGCCTAAGGTCCCATGCTGCTCCTAACCGGCCAGCGCGGATGCGGGCCGCAGCCACGGCGCCTGAGTTCGACCATACCGATGATGCACTAGTAACCGTAGTTTACATACCGATTGGGCATATCGCACAGCAATAACAAGACTTTTAGTCTATTGGAGCACGCAAAGCACCGATAGACTCGGGATGTCGTGTCCGAAGAACAGACCACGCGGACCGCGCCGGAAGACTTCGACGGATACAGTGCCGCCCCAGCCGGTCAGCGCGTGGTCGACGTGAAGGCGTCAGCGGTGCGGGGAGTGGGTCTCAAAGCGGCATCGGAGAAGCGCCGTGAGATCGATGGCCGACACTTCGGATCCAAGATGCGGTCGGAGCGTCGAACGCCGTTACCCATCCGTGGATGTGCACGCCGATCGCCAGCCAGGTCAAGGCCAACACAAGCCCGGTCAGACCCAAGGCCCTGAAGCATCCGCCAGCCACGAAACAGCCCACCAATAGCCAACAACAACTCCGATGCCCACGAACGCGACGGCCCCACGGTCGATAACGACATTCAGCACCCGCGCAGCGCGCCAGGCCCTACCGGCGCCAGCGCCGATCTGCGGCCGGCGGCCGACCTGGAGGAGCTCGCCGCGGCGTGCCGCGCTCGAAAGGACCGCGCCGGTCGTGGCTGGCGGCACTATCGCGGCGCTATCCAGGCCGTCCCCTAAGCTCGCCGTCGGCGACTGGAGCGGGCGCAAGAATCGCACCACTCAGACGACAAACAGCCTAACCCTGCGTTCTTCAAACAGGGTCAAGCCCCAGGGAACGCTGTCGCTCGTCCATCCACAGCTGCTCCGTTAAATTCTCGAACGTCACCAACACAACCGGATCATCGAACCGCTTTAGCGCCGACTTGCTCATCCTGGCCCGCACCGTCCAACCCTCACAATGCTGCAGCTCCACCACCAGATTCGCCAGTGCATCGACGCCAGAAAGCGCGCATAACGCGGCCGGCACGGTATGGAAGACCTCAGACAACGCCGACCCCGCTAACCTGTCCTGCCGGTAACCCACCATCTCCGCAAACGCCGTATTCGCGAACAAGATGATGCCGTCCCGCACCATGGCGAGTGAAGGAACCGGGATCCGCTCCAACACCGCCACAGCAGGCAACCGCGTCAGGATGTCCATCGCTGAATCGCCGGGACTCCCGTTACGCCGCCGCTCAATCCGCCGATCACCGCCCATGCCAGTGCCGTCGTGGGGGTAGCCGTGTGAGCCCCCAGCGAGTAACCGCGCGTTTGACGTGGATGGCTGCTCAGACGTCAGCATCTCCGGCTGTGTGGTCACGACCGCCATGTGCTCCTCCTCATGAAAGCAGGCCGACCCCGAGGCGAACCGCGGTTACCGCGGCACCTGGCTGCGACCGTATGTATATATCGATGATGCACTTGGAGGACTAGGATACATACTATGAGACAGAGCAGAACATAATTATCCAACTTACAGTCTACTACTAACATAAAGAGCATGAGTAAGCGCGGGATGCTAGGTGAAGGGCAGACCGCGGACCAACGGAAGACGTCGACGGACCCAGCGCCGCCCCGGCGGGTCAGCACGGGGCGCACACCCGGTGGGTCGCCGTCCCCTATCGAGGGGACTGACTCGGCGGCGGAATTGCCTTCGCGTGACGCGATCCCGGTTGGCGGCGACCGCGACGAGGCGGGGAGGGTGATGACCGGGGCCAGCGAACGACCAGTCGGCAGCACACGCCATCGACTCATCACCGCCGCATCACGCCTGTTCGCCCACCGCCCTTACAGCCTGGTCAGCCTCGATGACATCCTGACAG
>JBEKNM010000212.1:0-7456 GCA_049522835.1 Mycobacterium sp. | reverse complement strand
AGGTAGTGCGTTGGTCGCGTTCGCGCTCACCGAGCCAGGTTCCGGATCGGATGCCGCGGCGCTAGGTACCCGCGCCGTGCAGGACGGCGGCGACTACCTCGTGAATGGCCAGAAGACGTTCATCACGGGCGCTCTCGAGTCGGACGTGATAGTCACCGCGGTGCGGACCCGGCCGGGAGATCGTCGGCAGGACGGCCTCAGTCTGCTCATGATTGACCCGAGCACGGATGGGGTGACCATTCGTCCGCTCGACAAGATTGGTTTGCGCGGCCTGAGCTTGTGCGAGGTCTTCCTCGATGACGTACGGGTTCCGGCGCGGGACGTGTTGGGCCGCCCGGACGACGCATGGCCTCAGCTAGCCGCCGGACTGGCGCGAGAACGCCTGTATCTGGCCGCCATCAGTGTCGGCTCACTCACGGACCTTATCGGTCAGGTACTCGAATACGCCGCCACACGTCAGACCTTCGGCAAGCCGATCGGCGCTCATCAGATGATCGCCGAGAAGATCGTCTCGATGCGGGTGGCCGCGGATGCCGGAGCTGGCCTTGTCACGGCAGCGGCCGACATGATCGATGCTGAAGACCCGGCAGCGGCCGCCGCGGCGTCGGTAGCGAAGCTATTCGCTACCGACGCCTATGTCTCAGCGACCCGCGAGGCGATGCAGATCTTCGGAGGCAACGGCTTCACGACCGAGTATCCGGTGTCACGTCACTACCGCGACTGTAAATACCTCGAGATCGGTGGCGGCACATCGCAGATCCAGACGATAGTCATCGGCCGGTCGATGGGATTGCCGTTGTGAACGCGATGGATGCGTTCCTGATGACCGGCCAGGTCGCCGTGGTAACTGGCGGCGGCTCGGGGATCGGCCGAGCATCGGCGCGCGCACTGGGGGCAGCCGGAGCGCACGTCGTCGCCTGCGGCCGCTCCAGCTCAAAGGTAGAGCAGACGGCCGCCTCGATTCGCGCGGCGGGGGGATCCGCCCAAGCGGTCGTCCTGGATGTGACGGACGTCCGTGCCGTGGCAGAGTGCTTTCCCGAGCTCGCGGCATCGCACGGACACGTCGACGTCCTCATCAACAGCGCCGGTATGGCTGACCAAGCGATGAGCACAGAGCAGTCGCAGGAGAACTGGGACCGGGTGCTCGCAACGAACCTGTCGGGCACCTTCTTTTGCGCTCAGGCCTTCGCGCGCTTGGAGTCGCAGGGACCACGCAGCATTGTGAACGTCTCCTCGCTCGCCTCGACAAAGGGCGTAAACGGGCAGGCGGCATACAGCGCCAGCAAGGGCGGGGTGGATGCGCTCACCCGCAGCCTTGCCGTGGAATTCGCGCGATGCGGCATCCGCGTAAACGCGATTGCTCCCGGCTACTTCCGGACGGGTATGCCGGAAGCGGTCCTGAGCGACCAGGACGCCCGCCAGCGGCTGTTGAGTCGCATCCCGATGCGACGCGTAGGCGAGCCGGATGAGATCGGGCCCGCAGTGGTGTTTCTGGCCTCTCGAGCGTCCTCCTACATGACAGGTTCCGTTCTTCACTTCGACGGCGGGTACACAATCCGATGACTGAACCGAAGACCTACGTGATTACCGGCGCTGGCGGCGAAATTGGCGCGGCTACGGCTCGCCGCTTCGCCGCACCAGGAGTTCGCCTCGCGCTCTTTGACCGCAAGGCAGACTTCGTCACCGAACTTGAAGAGGAATGCCGAGAGCGCGGCGCCACGGTCCTCTCGCTCGGCGTCGACCAGACCGACGAGGAGCAGGTGCGCTCGGCAGTCGACACCGTGACCGAGTCGTTCGACGGCATCGATGTCCTATTCGCTAATGCCGGCTACGGTCGCTTTGCGCCGCTTCTCGAGCAACCGCTCGATCAATGGCGGCGGCACATCGACGTAAACATGACCGGCACTTTCTTGGTCTGTCAGTCGGTAGCCCGCTCGATGGTCGCCCGGCAGCGGCCCGGATCCATCGTCGTCAATTGTTCCTCCGGCGCGACTCAGTACACCGATCTGCTCGGCGCCTACTGCAGTACTAAGGCAGCCCTGTGGATGTTGGTCCGCGGGCTGGCTTCCGAGCTCGGCGGGCATGGGATTCGGGTCAATGCGGTGTTGCCGGGTGTTATCGAGACGGGGATGACCAGCCCCATGCTGGGCGGTCCGGAGGACCACCGAAGTGCGCTGCTCCGGGCGACCCCGGCCGGGCGCCTCGGCGCTCCCGACGACGTTGCGGCGGCCGTCGCGTATCTGGCCTCGGACGGGGCCAGTTTCATTACCGGCATAGCGATCCCTGTTGATGGTGGCCAGACCCTGCACGGGCAGCCGCAGTGGTACGCGACCGACTATCGCGAGCGCAGCAGCGGGCAGTGGCAGGTGGCGAAATGAGTGGGGACGACGCCGTAGTCTCTGCCCCGCTGGAGCGGCACTCGCACGTCGCGGAGGTTGTTTCGGTCGTCGACGCTATCCAGGACGGCATGACGGTGGCGATCGGCGGGTTCATCAACTCCGGTCATCCGATGGCAATTATTCGAGAGCTGGTGCGGGCGGGTCGCCGGGATCTCACCGTGGTGGGGGCAGCGTCTGCTGGACTCGAGGTCGACATGCTGATCGCCGCGGGGTGCGTAGCGACCGTCATGACTCCTTATGTCGGTGGTGAGGGCATCGCCGCGGTCGGCCCGGCGTTTCGTCGCGCCGCTCAGTGTGGCGAGATAGAGGTCGTCGAGCTCGACGAGGCGCACTACTATGCCGGCCTGCGGGCCTCGGCGCAACGCTTGCCGTTCAATCCGTGGCGCGCCGGAGTGGGCACGTCCTTACCTGAGGTGAACCCACGGCTGAAGCTGTTTCGTGATCCGGTTAACGATGAGCTGCTGTTGGCGGTACCGGCGATCGAGATCGACGTGAGCCTGTTGCACGCAGCTTTCGGCGACATCTACGGGAATGTGCGCCATAACGGAACGCGCTATGGCGACATCGCGATCTCCGCGGCGTCGGAGCGCAGCTTCGTCTCCGTTGAACGCGTGATTACGCCCGAGACGACCCGCGCGAATCCACTCGCCACATCGATCGACGGCGTGGAGGGGATCGTACGTGCGACTTTCGGGGCGCACCCCTTCGCGGCTGAGGGGTTCTACCGGCCAGACGAGGAGCACCTGCGCGAGTACGTCAGGGCTGCCTCGGACTGGTTGAAGAGCGGCTCGCGCACCGCGCTTGACGACTACCTTGGCCGCTACGTCCTTACTCCGAAGGATCACGCCGAATACCTCGACGTTGTCGGCTTTCGCCGCATCCTCGGCCTCTACGAGTTTTAGGCGGATCCTCATGTCTCTGCAACCGACCCTGTCGGAACCCGCAACCGCGAAGGAGACGATGGCGGGTGTCATCGCCCATGACCTGCGCGACGGGGAGTGGGTGGAAGTTGGCGCGAATCTGCCGGTGCCGCGCGCAGGAGCGCTTCTTGCGCATCTGACTCGCGGCCCGAACATGACCGTGATGATGGCCATGACTAAGGCTTACTTGCGCGACGAGCCGGTGCTCGATGAGTACGAGTACATCACCGACGTGGGCGCCATGCGGTGGGCGGAGGCCTACTACCAACACGACGTTCTGCTCAGTCAGCAGCGCCGCCGGGCCAAAGGTGTCTTCTTCTGCGGCGGCGTGCAGATTGACCGCCACGGGAACTCGAACCTTATTGGGGTGGGCAAGGATTACCGGAAGCTGGACTTCCGGGGGCCGGGGCCAATCGGCACGACCAATGCCACCGCCCAAAGCCGGCGCTGGCACTTGATTACCACCACCCACGACCCGCGGGTGCTCGTCGAACGGGTCGACTTCGTGTCCGCCGTCGGATATGGGGATGGGAGCGATGGTTTCCGCTCGGCGCTAGGCCTGCCGAACGACGGCCCGACGTACATCATCACGCCGTTATGCGTATTTGACTTTGATCCGCGTACCCGCAGCGCGCGGCTCGCCAGCGTGCACGTCGGCGTGACCGTCGATGAGGTGATCGCGGCGACGGGTTTCGAATTCCCTGTTGGGCCAGAGGTTCCGGCCACAGTGGGTCCCACGGACGAGGAACTCGAGATCCTGCGGACAAGGATCGATCGGCGAGGATCGCTGCGGTGAGCTTGCCAGACGCAGCGCAGCGACGAACGGTTGGCGCGATGTTGCGGCACAACGCGGAAGTGTTCGGCAATCGGTCGTTCCTGCTCGATGAGTCAGGGACTTTGACGTGGGCAGATGCTTGGCGCCGCGCGCAGGAGGTCGCGGGCGGCCTGGCAGCATTGGGCATCCGAGACGGCGACCGGGTCATCTTGGCGCTGGGCAACCGTAGGGAGTTCATCGAGGCCTGGTTTGGGCTGGCCCTGCTCGGTGGAGTGCAGGTTCCATTCGATCCACGCGCCGGTCACCGGCGACTGCATCAGGTAGTAGCCATGAGTGGCGCCAGCGTCGCCATTACCGACGAGCGGCTGCTTCCGGCGCTCGTTAGCGAGGCCCAACTAAGCACAATCGTGACCGTCGATGCCCGGACGACCGTGGGCAATACGACATTGGCCGGATTCGACTCATTGAAAGGCGAGTGGGGTGGGACCGGGGAAGTAGCCGCCGAGCAACCCGTGGCGATCATGTTCACTTCGGGGACCACTGGCCGGCCTAAGGGGGTCGTACTTCCGCACGGGCAGCACTGGACGAATGGGCAGCAGGCGGTGGTCGCCGCTGGCATCACTTGCAACGACGTAATCTTCCTGTGCCTGCCACTGCACCACAATATGGCACAGGGTTACGGGATCTGGCCAGCACTGCACTCCGGCGCAAGCGTGCGTTTGGTCGACAGGTTCGACCGCGAGGCGTTCTGGGCGCAGGTCCGTGCCAGCCAGGCCACCGTCCTTCCGTTCGTTGGGGACCTTATCGCGATCCTGGCTCTGGCACCTCCGGCCGCGGATGACGCGGACAATCCGCTGCGGGTCGGCTACGGCGTTCCGATCCCAGCCCCACTTCACGAGGACTTCGAACGGCGGTACGCCATTGAGCTCATCCATGCCTATGGCTCGACGGAGGCAACGATTCCGGTCTGGGCGGCTGGAGCCGATCGACTAATCGGATCGGTGGGCCGTGCGGTCGACGGGTTCGATGTCGAGATCCGCGACGACAACGGACGACGGCAGCCGCCGGGGGTGCGTGGCGAGATCACCATCCGCGCACACGCACCAAACATGATTTTCTCTGAGTACTTCAACGATCCCGAGCGTACGGCCGTGGCGATGGCAGACGGATGGTTCCGGACCAGCGATGAGGGCTCGTTCGACGATGACGGTCACCTCTTCTTTCACGGTCGTCGGGGCGATCTGATCCGACACCATGGCGAGTTCGTGTCACCCGTGGAACTGGAGAGCGCAGCGTTGGCGCACCCCGATATCGCTGCCGCTGCGGCGTTCGGCGTGCCGTCCGAATTGGCGGACGACGACATCATGCTCACAGTTGAGCTGCGCGAAGGCGCCACCGTGGACGCGGAAGAGATGCGGACGTGGCTTACGCAGCGCGTCGCGCCCTATGCCGTCCCTCGATACGTGGACCTGGCGGGGGCCCTACCAGTCACCGACACCGGAAAAATCGAAAAATACAAACTGAAGGCGCGCGGCGTCACAGCGACGACTGACGACCGGCGCCGGCCCACAGGAGCCCAATGACGCAATTTCGCACCAGCATCAGCGAAGTCGGCGAAGGGACGGTGAACCTACGTGGTTACTCTCTCGACGACGTCATCCGGCACCTTGACCATACCGACGGGATCTTCCTCACTATTCTCGGCCGGTTGCCGTCGCCGGCCGAGCACGAAGTCACCCGGGCCATGCTGAACACGCTTCTCGATCACGGTTGGGTCGCGTCTACTGTGGCCGCGACCCGTTACGCCGCTTCCGGTAACCCCCAGCTCGTGCCAGCCCTGGCAGCAGGCCTATTGGCATGCGGTAATAACACTGTCTCGCCGCAGCATTCGTTCGACGTACTGGAGCAGGCGCGGGTCCTGCGTGAGTCGTTGAATCTGACTTTTGAGCAGGCTGCAGAGCGAATCATCGACGAGTTTCGCGCCAGTCGAAAGCGCCTGCCTGGGCTCGGCCACCCGACGCACAAGACGGAAGATTTTCGCGCCGTCGCGATCTGGCAGATCGCTGATCGCGTCGGTGCCGCCGGCGATGGAATCCGGCAGTTTCGGGCGATCCATGCTCGGTTTGTCGAAGCGTCCGGAAGGTTCCTGCCGGTCAACATCGACGGGGCGTTGGCCGCGCTCGGCTACGACCTGGGCTGGACTGCGACGCAGACGGTGGCCATCGGCCTTCTCTCCGTCCTGCCCGGCCTGATGGCCCACGCGATCGAGGAACTGGAGAACCCGGTTCCTCTTCGCTGCATATCTGACGGTGTCTATGACGTCAAGTCGATTTCGGAATTGCCGGTCACATTAGAGGAGTCAGCAAAATGAGCAGTGACACCGTCCATTGGGATCTCGTAGCGAAGGGCCTCGAACGAGCACAAGAAAAAATGGTCTGGCGACCCTACGGAGCGCCCGAGATCGTCGATCCTGAATACTCGGCTTATCACGACGGAATGATCCAGAGCCCCTGGAATGTGCCATCTACCATGATCGTCCAGACAGCGATTACCGGCGCATTCTTCAGCCGGCGCGGTAACCCGAATCAGCCGATCTCGACCGCGGAGATCCTTCAGTCGGCGCGTGAGTGCGCCCAGGCTGGGTCGAGCGCTATCCACCTCCATGTCCGCGACGCCCGCGGTTACAACGTGCTATCGGTGGAGAAATTTCGCGAGGTGGTTGAGCCACTGCGCGAGGAGTTCCCCGGAATCTCAATCGACGGGTGCTATGTGTGCGCCCTTGAGGGCGAGTGGGATCAAATGAAGCGGGCCCTCGATGCGGGGCTCCTGGATGCGGTGCCGGTGAACACGACAGCCGTTTATCAGGGTGACTCACTGTTCGCCAAGCCTGTACCGATGATGCTTGAGAAGACCCGGCTGATCGTCGAATCGGGGGCCAAGCCGATCGTCGCCGTCTACACCGACGCCGACGTTAGCAACGCCGATCGTTACCTGTTCCGCAGCGGCCTGCTCGGATCCGGCCAGGCCTGGTGCGTGTTGCCGGCGCTTCCGGGCTGCAGCCCTATGGAGAATCCGCGACAGATGATTGACGGGCTACTCCGACTGACCACGCTGATTCGGGACACTGACCCGGACGCGGTGATCCTGGTGTGCGCGGCCGCTCGTGCCTCGACATACCTGGTTACTGTCGCCGCCGCGCTCGGCCTGCACATTCGTGTCGGCATGGAGGACACCGTCTGGCGATGGCCGCATCGGCCGGAGAAACTCGAGTCGAACCTGCAGGCATTCCGCTCCGGCGCGGCAATTGCGGAGCTGCTAGGTAGAGACGTGGCGACCTTCGCCCAATACAGGGAGATTATGGG
>JBEKNM010000211.1:0-7468 GCA_049522835.1 Mycobacterium sp. | reverse complement strand
GGCGTTGGCCGGTCGAAGCGGCCGACGAATCCGCCTGCGGCAACGAAGATCTGACCGGTCACGTCACGCGCCAAGTCGCTGGCGAGATAGGCGTAGACCGGAGCCACAAAACCGACGGGAGGAGCGTCCAACGAGACCCGCCTGGTCATCTCATCGAGTATTCCGCGGCGGTAGAGGTCTTCGATGTGCTCTTCGTACTCGACCCCCGTGGACAGCCGTGTCTTCGCGCCAGGGCACACCACGTTGGCCCGCACCCCGCATGGCTTCAATTCCGCGGCGATGGCCATGGTCAGCCCGTTGACGGCGCCCTTGCCCGCCGGGTAACCGGTACCGCCGTAGTCACCCAGGAAGGCCACGGAGCTGGTATTGATGATCGCTCCGCACCCCTGGGCGGCCATGACACGCGACGCGACCCGGCAAGTGTGAAACGCCGTGCCGGCGTGAGCACTGATCAGGCGATCGAACTCTGCCGGCGAGATCTCCAGGATCGAAGAGCCGGGCGGTTCCGTGATCCCCGCGCAGTTGATCAGGACGTCCAGCCGACCAAACGTGCTCGTGCATTCTTCGATGAGCGCGGTGGCAATGCGCTCATCGTCGGCGGCTCCGATGACCGCGGTAGCTTGCCCTCCCGACGCGCTGATTGCCGCGACGGTCTCCTCCACGGCAACAGGATCACGCCCATTGACCACCACGCCGGCGCCAAGGTCACCGAGCAGCTCAGCGACCGCGCGCCCGATGCCCCGGCTGCCGCCGGACACCACGGCGCCGCGCCCAGCCAGTAGGGCCTCGTCGCCGCTGCACACCGACATGCGCCGAAACATTACCCAGCCGCCAGTTGGTCCGTGAGACCCTGTCGCCATGTCGAGCCGGCAGCCGAAGTTGTATAGCCGGCGAGATACCGAATTGGCGCGCTCGATCGACTGTTACCGGCGTTGAAGAGTACCGAGAGCTGCGGTGGAACTGTCTCCGACGAGGAGCCGTGGCTGCCACCAGAACCAGCGGCCCAGCAAAGCCATCGTGGCCGGCAATCCAAAACTGCGCATCACGAGGGTGTCCAAAATTGCACCGACCCCGACGGTGACGCCGATTTCTGCCACGTTCAGCACGCTACACGCGGCTAACGCGAACATCGTTGTCCCAAAAACGATTCCGGTGGTGATCCCCAGCCCGCCGGTCGCGGCGAGCGCTCGGACAATACTCAACTGCGGCCCGGCAGCAAGCTCTTCGCGGGCGCGTAGCGCTAACTGCATGTTCTGGCCGCTGCATACGGCTAATAGCGCAAATAACGAGACCGACAACACCGACCAGTGCAAGTCATGGCCCAGCAGGTGCTGCCAAATCACCACGCTGACACCGATCGCGGAGGCGTAGGAGGTAGCGGCGGTGCCGACGATGACGAGCGCGGCGACCGGGCTTCTGAGCACAAGGGTAACGATCGCGAAGATCACCGTAAGAGTGAGCCCCACAAGAACGATCAGCTCATTGCGCAACAGAACCCGAAGGTCCCGGGTGGCCGGTCCGCTGCCCGTGAGTTGAACGGCGGTGGGCGCAAGCGTGCCCTCTTTGGTCGCTCCGTCTACGGCAGCCAGGATGGCGCGGGCACGTTGGGCGCCCCCAGCGTCCCAGTTGCGGCCGTCGCCGTAGACGAGCAGGAGGGTGGCATGTCCGTCTGTTGATAAAAAACCGTCCAGGACGCGGCGCATCGACGGGTCGGTCAGAGCCTTCAGTGCGACATTCAAACCGCCACCGGGCTCGCCATGGAACATGACGGCTAGATCATGTAAAAAGCCAGGTAGTTGGCGTATTGGTGTGCCAAGAGGGTTGATCAGCTGTCTGAAGCCTTCCGCCGCCTGTCGCGCGTCCTGCACCACCGGGGCGAATCCGGTCAAGCCACCAACACTGAACCCACCCGGTATCGGCAGACCGGACAATGCACCCCCTGTTTGCGCAAGCCCGTCAGCAACCCGTCCGAAGCCCTCGGCCAGTTTGTCAGCGGTGCCAACGACGAGATCAGCCCAGTGGGTGACTTCTTGGACAAGGTGACACACCCGGTTTGTGGCGCAATCCGGTGCCCCCGCCACGGCAGCGGACACGGGCGCCATGATTTCGGAGAAGACAGCAATACTGGCCCGGAGTTTGGCTAACGCGCCCTGCATCTGCCTGGCGCTTGCACTCAGCTGACCAAGACCGGCGGTGCCGCGCTGCATGCCTTTCTGGGCCTCGTCGAGCGCGCTCACCATTTCATTTGTTGCACTGTCGAGATCGACTAACGCCGACTCCCGGGCCGCGAACTTCGCGGAAGCTTCGTCGAGCCGATCGGCGACATCACCGACGGGACCCACCGGCACTGTCACGGTGAGTTGCTGGGGAGCCACTCCGTTGAGCCGACTCGCTGACTGCACCATGCGGATACCGGGAATCGTCATGATCGCGGCGCTGATGTCTTCGACAGCCATCAGACCCCCGGGATTGCGGATGTCGTGGTCGGCTTGGATCGTGACGGCGTCTGGCTGCAGCTGGGTAGGCGCGAAGTGGTCGTCCACCGTCTGGTAGCCGCGGCTGGATTCAGCTTGGACCGGGGCCGCCTGTCCATCGTCCCAGCCGATCCGTATTCCGACCACCGGCAGCGCCAGGGCAAACATCAATACCGCGCTGCTTCCCACCACCGGGCCTGGCGAACGCAGCACATACACGCCGACCCGCCACCATCGGCGTGCCATCCCCGGTCGTCGCGGTTTCAACAAACCGGCGCGGTCCGCGAACGCGATAAGGGCCGGAGTCAACGTCAATGCCGCCAAAGCAGCTGTGAGAACACCAATAGCGCAAGGGCTTCCGGTGTTGCTGAACATGCTGAGTTTAGCGAAGCCCAGACTCCCGAATACTACGGCCAGGATCAGTGCCGCGCCCACGATGACCGGCATCGCCGCGCGATATGCGTCTGCCAAAGTCGCGGCTGAGGTGGTATTTTTCCGTCGCTTTTCCTGGTAACACCCGATCAGGATGATCGCGAAGCCACTACCGGCCCCGAGAACCACCACACCTCCGAACGCGACGGAAAACAGGGAAACTCCGATGAGGTTGTCGTGTGCGAGTGCAGCAACGATCGGCCTGGCCACAGCCAAGGCCAGGCCGACCGACACCACCGGCACCAGCGCCGTTACCAGAGACCGATAAACGATCAGCAAGAGAACCAAGAGCGCCGCGATCGCCGTTGCCGCGATGACTAGCCGCTGCCTGTCGATCGCCGCGGACGAGTCTACGATCGAGGCGCCGGGACCCGTGATGAATATGTGCAGCCCGCCGGGGGCGGGCAGTCCTGCCACGATGCTGCGCGCGGCGGTTATCGAATCACTGGCTTCTAGCGTTCCGAGCATCCCTGATAGGCGCACGATGGCCGTCGCCACGTGATGGTCGCTGCTCAGGGCCGCGTCCGCGGTCGCCGGGGAACCCCACCAGTCCACTACCTCGATGACATGGCGGGAATCGCTGCGCAGCGCCGCGAGCAACTGGTTGTACAGCGCGCGGTCGCGATCATTGAGAGGCCCGTTTCGTTCTAGCACCACGTATCCGACATTGTCGGTGGGCGTTTGAGAGAAGGCTGCTGCCGACTTCTGCACGGCGACCGAACTTTCCGTGCTGGACGGCAGAGACCGTTGATCGTTGGCGGCGGCCACCTGCTCAAGTTGCGGGGCAACCTGATTGGCCACGATGGCAACAAGAATCCAGGCGCCGATCACCCACAGTGCGTAACGATGGGTAAATCGTGCAATAGCGGACACTGCGCCAGCCTCAGCAGCGCCGGGCGTCAGATATCACGCCGCTGGCTAATACTGTTCAACTGGTGCATCACCTTCGCCTGATCTGCCATCGCTAGTCGCCGAGTTGTTTCGCTAAGCTAATTCAACCATCTCATCCACCAGATCCGCGTGCTTTCCAACGGCAAACCCTGCTGTCGCGAGCGCGTGCCGCGAGGCGTAAGCTTGCGTGCGAGTCCCTTCTGGACTATCGCCGTTTAGCTCGAAGCGGCCGATCAGCCGCACGGCTACCGGGCTGGCTCTGGCGACAAAACTCCGGTCACCTCGGTTTAGTCAGCGCGTGCGTTGCCGATGCCGGATCCGCCCCGCCGGATCCAAGAGCACTGAGAGGGTTCGTTCACACACCTGCTGAGCCTCGCCGTACGCGATGCTGAGGAAGTGGGCCATAAATGCAAATCGTTTCGTGCGCCACCGTTTACACATCACAGTCGGCCCTTAAAAGGCCCTCGCGCGTGCCCGCAGGGCGTTACCCGCGATGACCGACATGGTCGCTCCGTCCCGCCCTGCCCGGTCAGCGGGCGCAAAATCCGACGATTCGTATGACGACGTCGTCGACATGTTCGTGGCCCTGCGCCAGATGCCGGCCGAATCGCACGAGTACGGGCGGCAACGCGAACGCATCATCGCCCGATGCCTGCCGCTGGCTGACCACGTGGCCAGCCACTTCGGACGCCGCGGCGAAAGTCTCGAAGACTTGACCCAGGTCGCGCGCCTCGGATTGATGAACGCTGTCAATCGGTTCGACCCGTCGAAGGGCCCCAGCTTCATAGGGTTCGCGGTTCCCACCATGATGGGCGAGGTCAGGCGTTACTTCCGCGACTTCAGCTGGGGCATGCGGGTACCGCGACGGTTGCGGGAGCTACATGTCCAAATTGGCAGGACTACAGCAGAGCTAGCTCAAAAGCTGGGGCGAGCGCCCACGGCCACCGAGCTTTCCCAGCAGCTGGAAGTCCCCCGCGAGGAGGTCGTCGAATGTCTCATTGCAGGCGATGCCTACCGGCTCGAGTCCCTTGACGCGCCCGTCGGTACCGAAAATTCAGGCACGGCTCGATTGGCTGATTCGATCGGTAGCGTCGATCCACAGATCGAGCACATCACCAACCGGGAAGCGGTGCGCGCCCTTGTGGCCGCGTTGCCCGAGCGCGAACGTGAAGTTCTGCATATGCGGTTCTTCGAATCGATGACCCAAAGCCAGATCGCCGAGCGAATCGGCGTGTCACAGATGCAGGTCTCGCGCATCCTGGCCGGCACGCTGCAGTGCCTGCGCGACGAGCTGGAGTAGCGCCGTTCATCGCTTGACGTCCTTCGGCGACACGTGTGATCCGCGCAGCGATGTACTGTGCGATTCGAGGGCAACGACTGCGTCGCCGAACGCAGCCTGGAAAGGACACCATCCGATGAGGACTTCTCAGAGGGTTGCCGCCGGGCTCGCGGCCGCGACGGCACTGGCCGTGTCGGTGGCCGGCTGCGGCGGCAATAAGTCGTCATCGCCGTCGGGATCAACCACGTCGACCACGAGCGCTCCCAGCTCGGCGCCGGCTATGTCGGCGACGGCACAGCCGACTGACTACACCGGGCTGTTGATCCAGGCGACCGATATCGACGCACCCCCGCCGATAACCTTCACGGCCAGTCCTCCGACAAACAACCCGAATGGCCAACCTGGTGTCGCGACGACGTTCAGCACTGCAGAGAACAGCCACGCCATCAAAGACACTATCCAGGTGCTGAGCGATCCCGGCGCTGCGACGAACGCCTTGAACGCGGCGAAGGGCGCGCAGGCCGGCGCTATCAAAGACCCGGCAACGGAAGCGGCCAAGGTCGGGGCTGACGGAACGACACTGACCGGGAACGCGCCCGACGGCTCCCACAGTGTGGGGATATTGCTGTTCACCGAGGGCAAGGCGTTCGTCACCCTGGAATTCGACGGCCCAGCCGAATCGCTTCCGCCGCCGGAATTTGTCACCGACATCGGCCAAAAGCAAGACGACGCGGTCAAGAAGGGGCTCGGCGGCTGACCGCGGCGTCGCCTGCCGTATCACGCTCACCGCGCGGATTCCCCAGGGACGCAGCGAAGTTAGCGCGCCAGCTGGCTAATCTCGCCGCGCAGCCCCCTCACATGGCGAACTGGACGACGGTCGCAAGTGCCGCACCAAGAACGGCGAAAGTGCCGACTGTACTAGGTGACCATATTGGTTTTGGTGAGCGCAGGCGATGAAATCACCTTGGCTAACTAGGTTTTCGGGCCTGAGATCTGCGCCGCTGGCCGCGATGACGGCTCGCTACGTCACCGGAGTCGTCCTGCCGATACACGGTGGCACGGTGGCGGGCAAGGTGACCGGCAGCGACGGTGACTTTAAATAAATTGCTTGATTTAATCCGTGGGCCAGTGTTCACTGAGGCGATGACCGCCGAGCGGATGGCTCGCTCTGACAGGTCGACGGGCACCCGCGAGGCGATCTTGTCGGCCGCGGAGTTGTTGTTCGCCGAGCGAGGGATGAACGCCGTGTCCAACCGGCAGATCAGCGAGGCAGCGGGACAGGGTAATAACGCCGCGGCTTGCTATCACTTCGGTACCAGGACAGACCTGCTACGCGCGATCGAAAGCAAGCACCGCGAGCCGATCGAGGAACTGCGCGCACAGATGGTCGGCGACATCGGTGATTCGACCGAGCTGCGGGACTGGGTGGGCACGTTGGTGCGGCCCCTCACCGATCATTTGACCGCACTGGGCACACCGACCTGGTACGCACGCTTCGCTGCTCAGGCCATGGCCGACCCCATCTATCGGCACGTCGTCACCAAAGATGCGCTCAGCTCGCCGGTGCTGGTGCAAACGATCGAAGGCATCAACCGCTGCCTTCCAGACCTGCCCAAACGAGTGCGATCCGAACGGATGGTCATGGCGCGCAACCTGTTGATGCATACCTGCGCCGAGCACGAGGGCGCGTTGGCCGAGCATGGGCCAAAGTCGCGTTCCAGTTGGCCGGTCGCTGGTGAAGGACTGATCGACGCCATCGTCGGGCTGTGGCGCGCGCGGGTCCATGTGAGCGCGGCCGGCGGCTGACGAACCCGACATGCGGCATGCCGAAGAACAAGGAGCACGATGACCGAGATCTCAACCACTACGGCCACCGATATCCCAGAGTTTCCGATGACGCGGGCGCCGGGTTGCCCATTCGCCCCGCCACCAAAAGCATTGGAGCTCAACGCCGTCAAACAGCTGAGTAGGGTCCGGATCTGGGACGGGAGTACGCCCTGGCTGATCACCGGCTACGATCCGCTCGTTGTTCACCGACTCTCGTGCCAGCGTCGATGACCGACTACCTGGCTACCCGCACTGGAATGAAGGCATGCTGGCGACGGTACATTCCCGGCCACGCTCCGTCTTCACCTCCGACGCAGAAGAGCACACCCGGTTCCGCCGGATGCTGTCAAAACCGTTCACCTTCAAGCGCGTCGAAGCGCTACGCCCCGCGGTACAGAAGATCACCGACGACCACATCGACGCGCTGTTGGCCGGCCCTAACCCGGGCGACATTGTCAACACTTTGGCGCTGCCCGTCCCGTCGCTGGTCATTAGCCAACTCTTGGGCGTGCCCTACGAGGACGCGGAATTCTTTCAGATGCAGGCCCAGCGGGGCATGGGCCGT
>JBEKNM010000210.1:0-7493 GCA_049522835.1 Mycobacterium sp. | reverse complement strand
ATGGCCGACTTGTACGACGTGAGTTTCGACGAAATCCTCGATGTTCTTGAAGCCCTCGGCGAAGCATTGGATTTCGACAGCAATACGCACCTGCAGGAAGCCTACGAAGCCTCGCTGGTGGCCAACGTTCTGCCCGCGGAGATGATGCGCAACAGCTATCGGGTGCTGCGCCCGATTTTCAGCCGACAGCACGTCCTTGAGGTGGCCGACACCCAGGTGGGCCTGGCCTACCTGAATGGCTGGGTGCCCCAACAGCTTTCCGATGGTAGGCAGCTGCGGGTACGCGCATTCGGGTCGCGGGTATTGCACATCCCGGCCGGCAATGGCGGCCTGGTGTCAGCGGTCACGATCCTGCGTTCGGTCATCGCCCGCTGCGACACGATCATCAAAGCTCCGTCCAATGACCCGCTGACCGCCATCGCCATCGCCCGCACCCTCGCCGACGTGGCGCCCGGCCACCCGATCACCAAACACCTGGCGGTCGGGTACTGGAAGGGCGGGGATCTAGCGGTCGAAGAGGTCCTGTACCGACCGCAGCACGTCGAGAAGATCGTCGCCTGGGGAGGATTGGCGTCTGTCAAGCACGTCACCCGCTACATCCAGCCCGGTCTGGAACTGATCGCACTTGACCCCAAGCGCAGCGCCACCATCATCGGCGCCGAAGCTTTCGCCGATGAAGCCACCATGCGCGACGTCGCGCAACGCGCCGCCATCGACATCGGCGTCGCCAACCAGGAGGGCTGCGCCAACGCCCGGGTCATCTACGTGCTCTCGGGGACCGACGACCCCGGCCTGGCCAATGCGAACAAACTCGGCCAGATGATCTACCGGGAACTCATCGCGCTGCCACCGTTCATCAGCACCCCGCCGCTATATCCCGACCGCGACCTGTTCGAGCACCTCGAGACGTCGCGGATGACCGACGATTTCTACCGGGTCTTCGGCGGAGAGCAGCGCGAAGGGGCGATCGTGGTGTCCCAGTTCGACGAACCCGTTGACTACTCACCGATGCTGTCGAGCCGGGTGGCCAATATCGTGCCCGTCGACACCATCGACCAAGTCACCCGCGCCGTGAATGCGTACTCCCAAACCATCGGCATCTATCCAGAATCCCTCAAACGTCAACTGCGGGATATACTTCCGTTATTCGGTGCACAGCGGCTGACCAGCCTCGGCTACGCGTGCAGCGTTGCCGTCGCCATGCCGCAAGACGCCATCGAGCCCATCCGCCGGATGTGTAAGTGGATTGTCGATGAGGAATGCGATCCCGGGGTCGTGGTCCCACTGTGGCGGTTGAGTCAGCGCCGCGATCCCGACCTGACCCCCGCGGGTTAGGATCCGGCAATGAACCGGGCCGAGCGGCGCAAGAACGAGCTGCGCGAGCGCATCCTGGCTTCGGCATTCGAATTGTTTCTCAGCCAAGGTGTTTCAGCGACCAGGATCGACGAGATCTGCGAGCGGGCCGACATCGCCACTCGTACCTTCTTCAACCACTTCCCCACCCGCCAGGACATGGTGCGCGCACTGGCCGAAAGCCGACTGGTCAATCTGCACGACGTGGTCTTCGCGCGGAGCAACGAGCCGATTCCCCAGCGGCTCGTCGGCGTATTCGACGACATCGCAACAACGTTGGTCGACTCCGGCGATGCCTATCGCGAGATGATCGGTGAGATGATGGCTGCCGCCGACTATGGCGCTCAACGCGGCTCGCCGTTCCACGAGACGTTCGTCGAACTCGTCAAGGACGGAGTCGCCCGCGGCGAAGTCCGCACGCGTCATGACCCGCAGATCGTCGCGGACATCGTCGTCGGTGCCCTGTCCGGTGCGATCGTCAACTGGCGTGTCGACACCACCTACTCGTTGCCAACCAATCTGCACAACCTGGGTTTGGCGCTGGCTGATCTGCTCGTCACCGATGGCTGAGGGAGGCTGTCGCTTGTTTGGGTTTGCCACCACCGCCGACGAGGTGATCGCCGGTGTTGACCTGAGCGGCAAGACCGCCGTGGTGACCGGTGCGTCCAGCGGACTCGGCCTGCAGACCGTGAGCACACTGGCTTCGGCCGGGGCAGACGTCGTTGCGGCGGTGCGGGATCCGGAGAATTTCCGCGCAAGCGACGGCTGGGTCGAACTGGGCGGGCTGACGAAACGGATCGACCTCGTACCTCTGGACTTGGCGCGCCTGGCCAGCGTGCGCGCGGCAGGTCAGACGATCGCCGCGCAGCACCCGCACGTCGACATCCTGATCAACAACGCCGGCGTGATGTTCACACCACACAGCACCACCGCCGACGGGTTCGAGCTGCAGTTCGGTATCAATCATCTCGGCCACTTCCTGCTGACGACGCTGCTGCTGCCGGAGCTGCGCGCGGCGGCCGCGGCCACAGGTAACGCCCGAGTCGTCACTGTGTCTTCGGAGGCGCACCGGCACTGGGGTATCGACCTCGATGACATCGACTTCGAACAGCGCGGTTACGACCCCTTCCTCGCCTACGGGCAGGCCAAATCGGCGAACATCCTGATGACCGTCGAACTGCACAGGCGCGTCGGCTCCGACGGCATCACCGCGTTGGCCGCCCACCCGGGCACCTGCGCGACCAACCTGGGCCGCTACCTGGACCGGGCGACTGCGAAGAAGCTCTTCGCCATGAGCGCTGAGACATTCGCCCCCGAAAACATGAAGTCGGTGGCACAAGCCGCCGCCACCACGGTGTGGGCCGCCACCGCGCCATCCTTGGCCGGCAGTGGTGGCGCTTACCTGGCCGACTGCCAGATCGCGCAGGCGGCCCCGGCGGCTACTGACTCGGCGACGGCGCGGCGGCTGTGGCTGTCGTCCCAGGAGTGGGTGAAGCGCTGAGTCAGGGGCTGGGTGCGGGCTGCGCTTCGTCCTGCTGCGGGGCTGCAGGTTTGGTAGGCCACAGTGCCATGCGGTTGATGAGCCCGTCGCGCAGAACGAGCGTGTGAAACAGAACCGCGCAGATGTGAGCGGTGAACGTCGCGAAAAGCAGGAAGGCGAAAATGCTGTGGCATTCCCGCAGCACCGCATAAACATCGATGTTGTGCGGCGCGATGCCGGGCAGCTGAATGGGCCCCACCAGGGTGACCGGGAACCTCGAGGCCGACACGGTGGCCCACCCGATCAGCGGTTGAACCAACAGCAAGGCGTAGAGCAGGTATTCCGACCACGAAGCGATGCGGCGCTCCAAGGGACTCATGGTGGCCAAGAACGGCGGCAGCCGATGGGTGAGCCGATTCACCAGGCGCACCACCGCGAAGACCAGGATCAACATCCCCAACGGCCGGTGGATGGCCAGTAGCAGCGGGTAATAGCTCAGGGAAGCGATCATGGTCACGCCGATGAGCAGTTGCGCAATGACCATCGGCGCCATCAGCCAGTGCAGAATCCGGGACGGTAGAGCAAAGCGCGCCGAAGCGGTGGTGGTTTCGTTCAGCTCGTCTGTCACGAGAGCACCTGGGACACGTTGACCTTGCTGGGCGACTTGGGTTCCTCGGCACGGCGGGTAAAGGAGCGCGCGTAAACGGCCGATCTCGCGGCGAGTATCGGGTCGTCGGAGGCGGTGATGCCGTCTGGCAGCACTAACGGGTCGAAGTTGATATCGCGCGCGTTACCGGGCTCCTCGGTCTGCACCGCGGTAATGGTGATGGTGCCGGCGTCGATAGCTCGCCGCGATTGCGGCCAGGGTTTGGTGGCGTCGTTGGTTGGATCGCCCGGCTCGCCGATTGTGAGAACGAGTCGCCAATTCAACGGTCGCTGCGCCAGCGTGCGAATGAGGTCGTCGAACAGATAATCCTTGCCAACCGATGACGGCGGAACAGCTGGGATATCTGGCCCGCCGGCTTCGCGGGGAACGAGGGACCAGCGCACCGGAACAGTCGCGCCCGCGCGGTTGGTGAGGTAAAACGCGTTCAGTCCATGAAACGTGCTGTTCGCGAATCCGGTGCTGGGCGGTGACTGCTTGATGATTTTCATCGCCGCGGCGGTCTCGGGATGGCGATCGAGGAAAGCGGCCATCTTCTGTGGGTCGGGCCGTCCCGTATCGGGCAGGGGTTTAGACGCGAGCAAACGCTCATAAAACCCTTGTGGGGTGCTGTCCGTGAACACGGGAACGTTGACCATCGCCGTGCGCCACTGCTGACCGTTGGGCGCCTGGAACAGCAGCCCCAGCCCTCGGACGGTACCGGGCTTGTCTGCCTGATCCGGCAGACCGCCGCCCAGCGAAAACCGACCGATCAGCGGAACGTTCCCCGGCTGGAAGACTGCTGCCCGGCAGATGGCGGCGCCGGCTCCGGTGCTCGTGAAAGATCCGGTGGCGCTGAGACCTTTGGCATGGTTGCGCCGAAACCCGTCATGGCGGCCGTAGACATTTTCGAAGCGATCGGTGAACCGGGGCGGGGTCAGGGTGTCTGGTCGCAGCCAGCCGCCGGCATAAGCGAACCCGCCCACATCCACCGCGGCAACACCAGCCACTGCACCGATCCCCAGCAGCGCGCCCCGGCGAGTCAGCGCACCGAGGCGGGGACGGGCGGTCTGGGTCTCAGCGCCTTGGTCAGGCTGTTCGTCGTCCTGCTCGTCGGCGCGATCATCGGGGTCCACACACACCGCCCTTCCCGTCTTCTCGGAGCCGCGGGGAACGAAATCGGTGAAGACAATTTTCACAGTTCCTAATTCCATGGTATTCCATGGGTTTTAGGTCACGCAGCCTGTCGGCTGCGTCCACGGGCACCTGTCATGCCGTGGACCGCGCCTTGTGTCGGCAGGTTCCACCGTTGGCGGTGGTCGCTGTCGAGCAGTCGGCGGGTGTTCTTCCGCGAGCGTGGACCAGTGCCGTCCGGTAGTGGTCGAGAACGTCTCGACGCGACGGTCCTGGACGCGTTCACGTCCGCGTGAAGCTTCTTGCCGCAGAACCCGCACGCGAAACGTGCTTGGCTCTTGCGGTTGGTCTTGTGCAAGTAGCCGCATCCCGAGCACTGCTGGCTGGAGTACGGTGCGGGAACCACGGTGACGGCGATGCCGTGGCGTTGGGTGAGTCGCGCCAACCGTGCTTTGAGGGCACGCCGTCCGGTGCGGGTGCACAGGCGATTCATGCGTTTGGACAGGCCGCCTCCGCGGAAGTCCAGTCGCTCCACCACCAGTTCACCGATGTCGTCAGCGGCCAGGCGATTGAGCAACCGGCCGATCTCGTTGGCTACGTAGTCGCCGATCCGCGCCTGCAGTTTGCGGTATGTCTGATCGGTTTTGAGCGCGATCCCGCGGCGCTGCAAGTCAACGGTAGCCGATTCCAGCACCGCATCGAGTTCCCGCAGTCGTATCAGCATCGCGCGGCCCAGCAGCTGTCCCTGGCTGGTGGCGAACAGTGCCGAAGAGAACCCGAAGTCCAGCCCTACCGCCGATCCTGTTGTGCGTAGCGCGGTGTCGGGCTGCTCGGTGATCAACGAGACCTCGGCACCGTGTTCGGTGCGGTGCAGCTGAATCGCCGCGCAACGCTTCCCGCCGCGGTCGCGCGCCACCTCGAGTTCATGGGTGAACCGAGGGTTGGAGATCAACGGCACCTGCACGGGTTTGCCGCGCACCAGGGTCGCGACTTTCACCCAGTAGCTGACACGTCCGTGTTGGGTGGCGCCGCGCGCCAGCTCCGTCCTGGCCACGATTCCGTCCAGGGTCAAGGTGTTGACCCGCGACAGGTTCGGGAACCGGATCTGCTTGTGGGCTTGTTTGGCTAGCCGGCGCGCCAGTTTCAACGTCTCGGTGCCCACGGCAATCCACACCACCTCTGGTGTCTTGGCGAGGCGGCTGTGTTCGACGGGAACCAGGCGCTGCGCGTCGAGGACCCACGGCAATTCCAGGGTTGACACCCACCAGGCTTTGCGGGCGTTGATGCGGTAGAGCACCGTTTTCTGGTGCTCAGGCAGGTTAGATCCGGTGACCAGTTCCCGAACCCGGTCCTGCACCCGTACCAACCAACCCGACAGGTTCGCATGAACCATGTTCTGAGCGGACTTCAACTGCCGCGCCGAGAGGTCCGTCGGGAAACCGACTTGATGGTTGGGCAGCCTCCGCCACTGCACAAGCTGTTCGCCCGCCAGCAGTTCGCGGCGTGACATCGCCGCTAAATGCGCCATCGCGCAGCCGAACTGCGGGAACAATGCCCGCAGCGCGGCCACCTTGCCGGGGTTAGCGGCCAGGGTGTGGCGATGCGCGGCGATCACCGGTCACCCCAGTCCCGCCGCGAGTTTCGGGTCGATATCCAGCGCGAGGTCAGGATCCCGGTCATATCCCGCACCAGGTCGTCATCAACCTCGGCGGCGTCCACCACGACCAACTCTCGACCCTGCCCGGCCAGTGCGGCCTGAACGTACTCCGAGCCCAAACGGCCCAACCGGTCCCGGTGTTCCACCACGATCCGATGCACCGACGGGTCACCCAGCAGACCAACAAACTTGCGGCCGTGCCCGTTCAGCGCGGACCCGACCTCGACGACGACCTTATCGACCGGGATCTGCCGAAACGCTGCCCACGCCCTCACCCCCGCAACCCGGCGATCCAGATCCGCCTTCTGATCAGCCCACGACACACGCGCATACACAGCTGTCCGCACTCGTCGATCAACTTCCCCAGCCGGTTCGTCCACGACAATCAGCCGACCCATACGCCGGGCGGGTACCGGCAAAAGTCCAGCGCGAAACCAGCGATACGCCCTCACCCGCGCAACACCGTTGCGCTTAGCCCACGCCGCCAGATCCATACTTCTGTTCCTACAACACACCACCGACATTCAACCCCGTAACAGCTGACACCCCCGGCAATCCCGAACCCACCAGCTATGGCGAGGATTCTTTCCGGCGGATCTTCGGCGTCGCTGCGCGCGCGGGCCACGAGCGAGTGGCATCCGGCTAAAGTCCCGGGCCGATGCGTAATGCGCCAGGCCGCGGTTATCGAACCGCAGATGTTCACCGAGCGCATACTGCCAAAGTCAATTTGGCTGTATTGCTTCCGAGATCCGGCGCAACGAACTACAGTCCCGCTTGTGACGACCCCGTCCGACCACTGGGGCGACGCCCGAGGGAAGCTATCGCATCAGCTACAGATGCGGGGCCAAAGCCTTGGACGCACGCAAGCGAGACGGCTGAGCCGGCGCTGCGCGCGCGTCGGCGTCCAAGCCCGGCCGGAGCGCCTTCAAGAGATGGTTGCCGGAGTTCCCGTCGCTGCTGATGAAATTACCGACGTCAGTTTCGCGTTGATCGCGACGCAGATCAACCGCGAAAAGCGGGTCGCAAAGTTCAAACAGCTACGACGATGCGGCACCCGCTCACTGATCTTCGCGGGCCTAGTGCTCGTTGTGTTGAACTTCCTTTTCTGCATGGCCTACGTCTTGCTGAACCTGACCCAACAGGCCCCGCCATTGTGAATCTCTCGTACCCATCACGCAGGGCCACGCCCGTCGCCGGCGAGCCTCAGCAGAAGTCGCGTGCCACCG
>JBEKNM010000209.1:0-7495 GCA_049522835.1 Mycobacterium sp. | reverse complement strand
GCACCTGATCGACCGCTGTCTACAGCTGCACGGTGGGTACGGCTACATGCGCGAATACCCGATCGCCCGTGCCTATCTCGATGCTCGCGTGCAGACGATCTACGGTGGCACAACCGAGATCATGAAGGAGATCATCGGTCGCAGCCTGGGCGTCTAGCCTGCCAGAACGGAATCCTGCTGTGTGCAGTGACAATTTTGGCCGGTCAGCGCCGGTACGGCGAAATCACTGACGCTGATCGGAAAGACGCATTTGCTCAGGTGGCCGGCAGCAATATTCGATACCGAGCGATTTTCGGGTAGATCGCCGACCGGCTGACGGTCTCGCGTACCGTCAGCACATGTGTCCTGCGGACCCCGGTCGCGATACGGGCGTGACTCGGCAACATTTCGACATCGGCGCGGTATCCGTTTTCGCACTATTCGCGAAATGACTTCGCAATTATCCTTCGCTGGAGCAGAGTTATGCGAGCCCAGCGATAATACGGACCGTGGTCGGGGTACTACCCGCTCGCAGGGTTTGCGGGGTACGGGAATGGTCACAGATAGTGGCCTATCCGGCGGGCCGAGAGGCCCAGGAGGCTATGTGAACGGGCAGGGAGGTCAGTTGCGCAAGCTGTTGGGGCGTGCGCTGGTCAGCTTGGCGACCACCGCGGTGGCCGTCGCATTGCTGGCGCCTGTTGCCTCGGCGTCTCCGATAGGCGATGCCGAGGCGGCCATCATGGCGGCCTGGGAGAAGGCCGGTGGCGACAGTTCACCGCTCGGCGCCAGGAAGGGCGATGTCTACCCGGTCGCCGACGGTTTCGCCCTGGACTTCGACGGCGGCAAGATGTTCTTCACCCCGGCTACCGGGGCCAAATTCCTTTACGGGCCGATCCTGGACAAATACGAGTCACTCGGCGGCCCGGCCGGCAGCGATGTGGGATTCCCAACGATCAGCGAAGTTCCTGGTCTGGCCGGCCCCGACAGCCGAGTGGCTACGTTCTCGGCCAGCGACAAGCCGGTGATCTTTTGGACGCCTGACCACGGTGCGTTCGTCGTGCGCGGGGCGCTGAACGCCGCATGGGACAAACTCGGCAGCTCAGGCGGCGTTCTTGGTGCCCCGGTCGGTGATGAAACCTACGACGGCGACGTCTCCGCTCAGAAGTTCAGCGGCGGTCAGATCTCCTGGAACACGAAAACCAAGGAGTTCACCACCGACCCAGCGATGCTTGCCGACCAACTGAAAGGCTTCCAGGTACCAAACGACCCCACCGCGGCCATCAGCATGGCCTGGCGTGCGGCCGGTGGCTCCAGCGGTCCGCTGGGGGCCAAGCAAGGCGGGCAGTATTCCATCGGCGGTGACGGAATTGTCCAGGACTTCGCTGGCGGCAAGGTGTATTTCAGCCCGGCCACCGGCGCGGGTGCCGTCGAGAGCGACATCCTGGCGAAGTACGAGTCGCTGGGCGGTCCGGTCGGCAGCGACCTGGGGTTCCCCACCGGCAACGAGGCTGACGGCGGTATCGCGCCTTCCAGCCGGTTCGTCACGTTCTCGGCGGCCGACAAGCCAGTGATCTTCTGGACCCCGGACCACGGTGCATTCGTCGTGCGTGGAGCTATGAAGGCCGCGTGGGACAAGCTCCGCGGTGCGACCGGCAAACTGGGCGCGCCAGTCGGCGATCAGGCTGTGGACGGCGACGTGGTCTCGCAAAAGTTCACTGGCGGCAAGATCTCGTGGAACCGCGCGAAAAACACGTTCACCACCGACCCGGCTAACCTGGCGCCCTTGCTGTCCGGCCTGCAGGTGGCGGGTCAGAGCCAGCCGAGTAACTCGGCGACGCCGTCGCACGCCAAGAAGTTCGCGTGGCATTGGTGGTACGTGCTGGCCGGCGTTCCGCTGCTGGTACTGGTCGTGTTGTTGGGGCTGGTGGCGTTCGGCTGGCGCCGCCGTCGTCGCGCCGCCCGTAGCAGCGCTGCTGGCTACCCGCCCGATCTCGACGAGGACGTTGGCTACGACGCCGCAGATGACGGGCACTGGGCACCTGACGACGATCTGACCACCGAGCACTTCGGATACGGCGACCTGCATCCACCGGAACATCAGCTGCCACCGGATGCCGCGGCGAGAGTCAGCTGGCAACGCGGCACCAGGGCCGACGATGTCGGACTCGCCGAGGCCTACGGTGGCGACTCGTCGCCCGGATCCGAGGAGGATTTCCGGCTCGAACAGCAAGACCCCGACGCTGTCGACACCACGCCCACCCCCGTCGTGTCGGAAGCCGTTCTTGCCGACGCCGGTTACGATTCGCCCGCACCGGACGCCGCCCATCCCGACGCCGGCGGCGCGCCGGATGGCGACTATAGAGACGCCGGCTATCCGGAAGAGGCCTATCCGGACGAGGGCTATCCGGAGCAGGCCTATCCGGATGTCGCCGTTCCACATACCGCACCGGATGTCGGGTTTTCCGAAGGCTCCGCTGGGGATACCGACATTTCGGACGAAGCAGGTTCCGGTGCCGAGGCGAGAAGCGGGCGCCATGCGGCCGCGGCACCCGAAGATGCTGCAGAATTAACTCCAGGAACAACGAGCGCCGGACCAGGCCCGGCTGGGCGCCCGACGATCCACCTGCCGCTGGACGACCCGTACCAGGCGCCTGACGGATACCCCATCAAGGCCAGTGCGCAATTTGGCCTGTATTACACGCCCAGCAGCGCGCTCTACGACGACACCATCGCCGAAGTCTGGTTGTCCAGCGAAGAAGTCGCGCAAGCCAACGGCTTCATCAAGGCCGACTAAGCCAGGAACTGCTTAAGCGACTAGGCGGCGCTGCCCGGCGCTATATCTTGCGAATCACGGTGACGACCTTGCCGAGCACGGTCGCGTCGTTGCCGGGGATGGGATCGAACGCCGGGTTGTGCGGCATCAACCACACTTGACCGCCCGCGCGTTTGAACGTCTTCACTGTGGCCTCACCGTCAAGCATGGCCGCGACGATATCGCCGTTGTCGGCGACGTTCTGCTGCCGCACGACCACCCAGTCACCGTCGCAGATCGCGGCCTCGACCATCGACTCGCCGACCACCTTGAGTAGGAAGAGCGTGCCCTCGCCGACCAACTCACGCGGTAGCGGGAAGACGTCTTCGACAGCTTCTTCGGCAAGGATCGGTCCGCCGGCCGCGATGCGCCCCAGGACGGGAACATAGGCGGGTTCTGGCAAGGCGTCCGACCCGGCGACGTCAGTGACCGGTGGTGCACCCAGGGCGTCGTCGGCACCCCGGACGTCGACGGCCCGCGGGCGGTTCGGGTCACGGCGCAGGTACCCCTTGCGCTCTAGGGTGCGCAGCTGGTGAGCAACCGACGATGTCGACGTCAGACCGACCGCGTCGCCGATCTCCCGGATGCTCGGTGGATATCCGCGGCTGGTGACCGAAGCGCGGATGACGTTCAGTATGGTGCGCTGCCGCTCGGTAAGCGATGAATCGATGGAACGCAAACGGCCGTCCGCGCGGGCGGATGAGGTGTCGTTGCTGTCGCTCATGGCACTGAATGTAGCTGCCCGCAAGCCAAGAATCAAACATGTGTTCGACAAGCGTGTCGTGGGCCCGCGGCCGGCTCAGGAACTGGGGAATAACAAACGTGTAACTCGCGTCGATACGGGGTACCTGTGCTCCATGGCAGTGACGACGACCGACGAACTTTGTCGGTGGTGCGGTCTAGCGTCTTGCTCGTCCGACACGCTTCGATCAAATGTTCGGCCTTCGAACACACGAGCGATATAGTCGAACACGCGAGCGAGAATTCAGTCGATCGGAGGAACGCACATGACACTCATCCAGACAGTCTCACCGCGTACCAGCAACGTTCGGCGCTCGATCAACGTGCCGGTCCAGCGGCCTCGCGACAGCCGCGACAGGCTGATCCGATCCCGCAGACCTGGCCCGACGAGGCCGGCGGGCGCGCCACCGCGGTACCGCGGCACCGGCGTCGCGATATCGGTCGCTCCGCATAGCAGGCGTCCGGTCACGCTCGCGACGACGGTGGGGCTGGCCGTGCTTGCCGGAATAATCACACTCTGGCTCGGTCTGGTCGCCCATTTCGGGCAGCTGGCCAACGGTGAGTCCACTGGTTCGGCTGCTCACGTACCCGACCAGCTCGCTGTCGTGCGGGTCGAATCCGGGGAATCCCTTCAGGACGTGGCTGCGCGAGTGGCACCTGATGCGCCCGCACACCAGGTTGTCGAACGCATCCGCGAACTCAACGACCTGGGCTCGCCAACATTGGTCGCAGGCCAGACCCTGATCGCACCGGTCGGCTGACGGCGTCGCGGCCTATTACGAAAATCACGCTGCGCCAAGGCCTCTCGGTTCTCCATGCAGTGAGCGCACCCGGAGCGGGCCAGTATTGGCCCTGGGGGGGAACGCGCAGGTACTCTCAGGGTGGATTTCGGTAGCTGAATGTCGGCGCGGCGAAGGAGCGGTCATGCACTGTCCGTTCTGCCGGCATCCCGACTCGCGGGTGATTGATTCCCGGGAAACTGATGAAGGCCAGGCCATTCGGCGCCGGCGGTCTTGCCCCGAGTGTGGGCGACGGTTCACCACCGTGGAAACCGCGGTCTTGGCCGTTGTCAAGCGCAGCGGTGTGACCGAGCCTTTCAGCAGGGAGAAGGTCATCAGGGGTGTTCGTCGGGCATGCCAGGGGCGCCAGGTGGATGAGGATGCGCTGAATCTATTGGCCCAGCAGGTGGAAGACACCGTGCGCGCTGCGGGGTCGCCCGAGATCCCGAGTCACGAGGTCGGCCTGGCCATCCTGGGGCCGTTACGTGACCTTGACGAGGTGGCTTACCTGAGGTTCGCGTCGGTATACCGGTCCTTTTCTTCGGCGGATGATTTCGAGCGCGAGATCGAAGCGCTCCGCGCGCATCGCAACGTATCCACTCCGAGCTGACAGAGTGCATCGCCGAAACCCGGCGCAATTGGGCCGGCGGGCTGACTAGGCTGTTCCTATGCTCCCCGAGCTGCACCCTGATCTCGCGGCGCTGGCACCACTGCTGGGTAGCTGGGCTGGTCAGGGGGCGGGCAAATACCCGACGATCCAGCCTTTCGAGTATCTCGAGGAAGTGGTGTTTTCCCATGTGGGCAAACCATTTCTGGCTTACGCGCAGAAGACCAGGGCGGCAGCCGACGGCAGACCATTACACGCCGAGACGGGGTATCTTCGCGTACCGCAACCGGGTCGCGTTGAGCTCGTTCTGGCCCACCCGAACGGCATCACCGAAATCGAAGTGGGCGCGTATACGGTGACCGGCGGTCTTATCGAACTTGCGTTGTCCACGACCGCGATCGGACTGGCCCCGACCGCCAAAGAGGTGACCGCGCTTGGCCGTTCCTTTCGCATCGACGGCGACGAACTCTCGTATTCGATGCAGATGTGCGCGGTCGGCCAACCCCTGCAGGATCACCTCACCGCGGTGTTGTACCGAAAGCACTGAGATCACAACTCGGTTGTGTCACAACGTCGTTGGGAGGAATGATCAGGTAGCGCTGCGTTCGTCGGCACCCATCGCGTTGAGCACCGCGACGCGAGTGTCGGCCGAGCCGGTAACCGTTCGCTCGCCGCCGCCGGTGCGGAGCAACGCACTAAGAGCGGTCTGATCGTATTCGGCGGGCTGGGTGGTGTCGATGAAGCGCTGGACGACGTCGATGAAACGGGCTGGGTCGTCGTGGAACGGGAAATGGCCGGAGCCCTCAAAGATCTCCAGCCGGGAGCCGGGCATGGCCGAGTGCGCCATCCAAGCGTGCTGCACGGGCACCACCACATCCTTCGTGCCCCAGATGATCTGCACCGGGATGGCTTCGGTCAAATAACATCGATCCAGCATGGTGACGATCTGCCCGCGCCAGTCCACCACTGCCCGCAAGGTGCGGGTGAACGCCGCTGAGGCGGTCGGTTCCGGTAGGTCATCCAGTATCCGGAGTACATTCGCCAAGTCGCGGCCCAGGCCGGTGGTTCCCAGCGCCGCGCCCAACACCTTCCCGGCTACCTGAACTGCTGGCAGCACCAGGGGTAACCGCAGCAGCGCTAGCGCTTCGCTGCCCATCGGCAACGAGGCCCACCGGAAGACGACGTTGACGTCCTTGGTGACGCCGCCGGCGGAGACGAGAATGAGCCGTTCAACCAGGTGCGGGAATTGGTAGGCGAATTGCATCGCGACCCCGCCGCCAAGCGAATGACCCACGATGGTCACCCGCTCGATGTCGAGCACGCTGAGCAGGTCACGCATCCCGTTGGCGTACGCGGCCACCGAGTAGTCGGCGCGTGGCTTGTCAGACTTGCCGTGGCCCAAGAGATCCGGGGCGATGACGGTGAACCGCTGGGCGAGCTTGGCCTGCACGGTATTCCAGGTGGTGGAGTTGTCGCCGATGCCGTGGATCAGCAGAATCGCCGGCCCGGAACCGGCGATCCGGTACGCCCGCTGATAACCGTGGATGGTGCGGAACTGCAGCGAAGGCGCAGTCACTTCCCGCACCGGGCGAAGGTTGCGCTGCCGCTCGGTCATCTCGCCAACCTCGTTGTCGGGCCGGGCTCGGGGCGTTTTGGAAAACTCAAGCCGGGTCGTCGTCGTCGAACTTCTTCTCTGCCTGCTGGGCCAGGAATCGCTCAAATTCTGCGCCAAGCTCGTCTCCGCTAGGCAGATCCTCGTCGTGCGCGAGCAACGATCGATTTTCCTGAGCGTCGATGAAGGCATCGTACTGGCGCTCGAGCGCGGCCACCACTTGAGCCACCTCGGCGCTTGCCTCGACCTGCTCGTCGATCTTGGCACGGATCTCCGCCGCTGCTTCGGACAGCGACGACAGCGGTAGCTCCAGCGACCCGGTCTTGGCCACCTGCTCGAGCAGCGCTTGAGCGGCGGCAGGGTAGTCGGTCTGGGTCAGGTAGTGCGGGACGTGCACGGTGAACCCGACAACTTCATGCCCGTGCTGGGCCATTCGGTATTCCAGCAGGTTGGACGCGCTCCCAGGGACCTGGATCTCGCTGATCCACGGCTGGAAATCCGCGATCAAATCCCCGTTGTTGGAGTGCGCGGTCAGTGTGATCGGCCGCGTGTGCGGAACCGCCATCGGGACGGTGCCCAGGCCGATGGTCTGCCGTACGCCCAGGCGCTCGGCCAGTAGCCGCACCGCGGTGATGAACCGCTCCCACTTCAGATCCGGTTCCATGCCGGCCAGCAGCAGAAACGGGGTGCCGATGCTGTCGCGCAGCGCGTACAAGCTCAGCTCTGGATCGTCGTAATGGGTGAAGTGATCGGTTTTGAAGGTCATCACCGGTCGCCGCGAGCGGTAGTCGAGCAACTCGTCGATCGCGAAGGACGCGACCAGCTCGGTATCCAGGGCCCCGCGGAGGTGGGCAGCGGCCAGCCGGATTGCATGGCCGGCGTCGGAGAAGCCCTCCAGCGCGTGCACCAACACCGGGCCGCGACCGTCGGACGCCACCAACTTGGGCGCCGGGAACTCAAGCTCG